>CAZEAH010000177.1:0-6565 GCA_964510075.1 uncultured Leptospirales bacterium
CTTCTATACCGCGGCATGATCGATGATGCCGCGCCGATTATAGCGCGAAACAGGGAGGCCGGATCCGCCGAATACAGGGCCCTGGCCTTCGTGTACGACATTGCCAGGGCATCCGCCTATGGTGAGCCGACTCCGGCAAAGGCGCTGGCCGACAGCGGCCTTCTCCTGCATCCCGACCGGCTGAGGTTGCTCATCGCCGAATACCTGTTCCTTGCCGGAAGGGAGAGCGAGGCGCGCGGCCTGGCGGCGGGTATCGGCGCCGGTACGCCCTTCTCGCCCCGGGAGGCATGCAAGATCGCGATGCTCGGAGGCGGGGCCGGCGGTCGGAAGCTTACCGAAAGGCGCGCGGCGGACATACTGGCCCTCTTCCGCGAAAGCGACGGGGACCGCGTAAGGGCCCGCGCCGTCCCCCTTATGGAAGAAGGCGGCCGCTTCGACAGACTTTCGCCGTTTCCACTCGCCGCGGCGATGAAGGCCTACTCGCAAAGCCAGCGGTTTGCGAGCGTACACGCGCTCCTCGGCACGACCGATCTCGATCGCATGGCGGCGGCGGCGTTCTGGATGGACCTCTTTCCGGTGTTCATGCGGATGTACGAGCTGAACAGGGCCGAGGGCCGCTACGGTGACGCGCTTGCCGTCCTGAGAACAATAGACGCCTCGGCCGGGAAGGTGAAGATTCCCGCGGTCCGCGCCGCGTACGAGTACGCCCTCGGCACGGAACTGCTCAGGGCATCGCGTTTTCACGATTCGTACGCGTCGGCCAGGGCGGGCCGGGCTCTGGTCGCGGGGACGCACCCGCTCGTGACACGCTTCGAACTTTTGCTCCTGGAGAACGAGATTTCGCTTGGCAGGTTCGAGGAGGCATCGGTCAGACTGGATGCGCTGGGAACGGCGGGAGGAGAGTTGCGGTATATAGCCGAGATGCTCGGCGCACGACTCGGCCTCGCGCGTATTTTGAAGAAGAAGGGGGCGTCCGAAGAGGAATGGGCCGTGATCGAATCGCGGATGATGGAAGGTCTCGCGGCGCTCGACGAAACCCCGGGCGTTTTCCGGGTGTTTGACAGAATCGACCTCGTCGAACAGAGCCTCGACTTCTTGATCTCCTACAGGATGAGCAGGAAGGACTACCTCTCCGCGCTCGTCTACGCCGAAAACAAAAAACAGCTGCAGCTTCGCTCGCGCTTCCCGGAGATGGCCGCCGGCATACCGCGCGAGGCGGTCCTCGAATTCGGATCGATACGCGACAGGATCGCGGGGAGGGAGCGGTTTATCCGGCTTCTTAATGCGCACCCGAAGCTTCAACTGGGCGCGCTCGCGCGCACCATACCGCTGGAGGCCTTTCAGCGGCGCATTCCCGAAAACACCGTGGTCATCTATCTGGTCAGGAACGGGAATGATATCCTGGGCTGGACGATTGCGCGGCAGTTCATAGAGCCCGTCCGCATAGAGGGGGGATACGAACGCGCGATGGCGCTCGCGGAACGCTATCGGGAGGCGATCGGCTCTTTCGGCGCCGTTGCGGCCGTTTCGCGCCGGCTCGCGGCCATGCTGAAGCCCTTTGAAAATTATTACCGTGCACAGCGGTCCGTCGTCTTCATCGTGGACGGCGATCTGGAGCAGGTTCCCTTCGAGATCGCCGGCGAAAAGACGATGCTCGATGAAACACATCGCGTGGCATACTGTTCTTCCATCCTTTCCGCGCTTCGCGATTATGACCCTATACGCCCCGGGCTCAGCCTCGTGGGTGGGGCGGGGACGGCGCTGTACCACGACCTCGAGCGGGTCGCCCTTCGACAGTCCGGCATCGCATGGAGCGCGCGGGCCGTAGTCGAATCGGGGCCCGGTCATATCATGGCCGAGGTCGTGTTCAACCCCCTCGCGGGAACGCTCTCCGTTGGAGGCGCGCCGTTTGACGCTGTCGTGAAACGGTCTTCGCTCCTCTACCTGCCCTCGGGCGAATCGTTCGGGGCGATGAACTACTCCGACTTCACTCATTACGCGGGCCTGGCCGGCGCGCGAGCGCTTGTGATAAACGACGCCGCCGTACACGACGTCAACAACGCGGTTTTTGTCGACATTTATTACCGCGAGATCGCCGCGGGGGCCTACATCACCGCCGCTTTCGAAAGGGCAAAGCAGGGCGTCCGTTCCAGGCGGCAGTTCAGTCATCCGGCGTACTGGGCCGGAATACGGCTGTATCTGAACGCGCTGGGTGAGGAAAGGTGACCGTGGTGAGGGAGGAACCGCGCGCCAGGGCCAACGTGGTGGTTATCGATGACGACAAGCTCGTCAGCGACCTGATATGCCGCATTCTCAAAAAGGAATATTCGGCGAGGGGCTACGCGAGCGCCGAAGAGGCGCTCCGCTCTGAAAACCTCGGCGCGGTCGACGTAATCATAGCCGACGTCAATCTTCCCGGGATGGACGGTATCGAGTTCCTCGACAGGGTCCAGCTTGTGGACTCGGGAATCCCGGTGATCCTCATAACGGGGTACGGGGATATCGATATCGCCATCTCCGCCCTCCAGAGCGGCGCGACGGACTTCATCCTTAAGCCCTTCAAGAACGAACAGATAAGCATTTCGGTGGAACGGGCGCTCGAGGCGCGGCGCCTCGTGCTCGAGAACCGCGCCCTGCTCGAGGAGCTCCGCAAGAAGAACCAGGAGCTTGAGGCGCTCAACGAGGAGATCAACGCGCGGAACGCCGAAATCGAAAAGGAGCTCGATATCGCGGCCAACCTTCAGCGATGCCTTTTCCCGGCGGTTCTGCCCGAGATAAACCGCTTCGATCTCGCTCTCAAGTTCAGGCCGGTCGAAAAGGTCAGCGGCGACTTTTTCGACTTTATTTTTTACGAAAGGGACCTCTTCGCGTTCGTCTTCGCCGATGTCTCGGGGCACGGGGTGCCGGCGGCTCTCTATTCGGCGATGGTGAAGACCGCCATCAGCTCCGTCCGCACCTCGGGTCCGGTGCCTTCCGAGTTTATGGGAGAGGTAAACGGCTTCCTGATCGGTTCGCAGAAAAGGATGAGTTACAACTATGTCACCATTTTCTACGGGCTGTTCGACCTTGCGGCCGGATCGCTTACCTACTGTAACGCCGGCATCCCCTCTCCCGCGATCATGCGAGCGGACGGAAGCTGCCAGTTTCTCGACCCCAACAGCCCCTTTGTCGGGATTTTCGAAAACTCCGTGTACAGGAATGAGAGCGTGAAGATCGTACCCGGGGACCGGCTGATCTTCTACACGGACGGAGTATTCGAGCTGACGGGATCGAACGACCGGATCATGGGGCAGGGTGTTTTTATGGAATTGCTGAAAAGTCTGGGAAATCTGGATATACACGAACTCGTCGAGAAGATCTTCGAAAGGGCGATGGAATTCAGCGGAACTCATCGCCCGGGGGACGACATCACCCTGGTTGGAATGAGTTATATGAAAAAGGAGGCCCATGATGAATAGAACAGCGGTTGTGCGAGCGGTGACGGCGATAGTAGCGGCGGCGGTCATCGCCGCGGGCGCGGAGGGCGCGTTCGCACTCGAGTTTTCGTTTCTGGTGGGAGACGTCTCTCATGTTCGGAACGGAAAGTCGTCAGGTGCCGGGCTCGGCGGAAAACTCGTTGATGGAGACACGGTCATCACCGGCGCGGGGGGGCTGGCGGTTCTTTCCTACGGGGACGGAAGCGAGATCCGCGTGATGGAAAAGAGCAGGGTGAGGATAGGCAGCGTCACCGTAAGGGACTCGGGATCTGTATCGGTGATTTCCGGTGCGATCAACGCGCGCTTCCAGAAACTGGCGCGCGGCTCGGAGCGGAAGGTCGTCACACCGACGACGGTCTGTTCGGTGCGTGGCACGGATTTCCTCGTGGGAGTGAGCGAGGGGGCCGATTCGCGCGTCGAAATGAAGGAGGGGGCGCTCGAGGTGCGCAATCCCTACGGCTCCAAAAAGCTCGGGCCGTCGACAAAGGCGCGGATCGGCCTTGCGGAGTCTCCGGCTGAAGACCTGGAAGAGTCCGATATGGCAACCTGGAAGGCGGCGCGCGATGAGGAGATGGAAGGCAATGCTGCGGGGCGCGCCCGTAAATTCGAAGGCTATATCGGTACCATGGGCGAGCGGAGCGCGAAGTCGTCCGGAAAGCTGGGGGAACTCGATTCCAGGCTCGCCGGCGCAAAGGCCGTCGGAAAGAAGGATCTGGAAAAGGCCGGGGATGAACTTTCGGTTATACAGCAAGATCTCGAGGACGACGCCCTTCTCAACGAGAGCGCCGCGGCCTCGATTGAGGGTATCCTCGAACGCTACGGCAGGGAAAAGGCCGACATCTACGATACCTTCTACCGGATAAAGGAGGAATCGAACAGGGTGGCCGAGCAGCAGCGCAAAAACTACGAAGCCCTCCAGGCCGTTCGCGAGGCCTACCGCAAGGCGTACGAAGAGATAATGGGCAAACACCGGGAAAACATGGAAAAGATAAAGGGCGGATTCGACAGGGAATCGGTAAAACCTCCGAAGAAGTAGTTTTCCGCTCAGTTACGCAGACGCCTGAGGTATTCCCTTCCGGCGATTACCCCCTGAGCGAAACCTTCCATTATCCGTTTCCCGTCGCGGGTAAGCCGGTCGACGCGGAAGTCTTCCGGGGGATAGATCACGTCGATTCCCCGGTGCCGCTGTTCCAGGTCGTCGAGCGCTCTGTTATACAGGAGGAACCTGTTGCCGATCGCCTCCACCAGGAAGCGGTAGCGGTGGTCCCTGTAGTAGGATTCGTACAGTGACTTCACCCAGAAAGACTCCTCCTTTTTCCGGTATCCTCGATGTCGTGTAAGGACAACCGTGATCTCGTCCTCGTCGTATCCCATCTCGAGCGCCCGGCCGTAGGGGATGGGGTCGAGAAGTCCCCCGTCGAGAAAATGATGGGGCCCGTACTCCACGAAACCGCGGTACAGCACGGGGATGGCCGCGGTCGCCTTGAGGGCGGTCGCGACGGGGTCTTTGCGCGAGCTGAGATACAGCGTCCGGGGCTGGTTGTCAGGACGGCAGTCGGTGGCGGTGATGAGCACCGGGCAGGAGCGGGATAGAGCGCGCATGTCCAGGGGTTCGGCGCCCTGGATGATGGTGTCGACCATCCAGTCAAGGTTGAGTATATGTTTATCGGGGCGGAGGATGTTGGTGAGTTTGATGAACTGACCCGACAGCAGCTCGGTAAAAAAGGCGTCGCGCGCCAGATGTATCTGCCGGGCGGCGTAGGCCGTTCCGGTCAGGGCGCCGGCGGACGAGCCGATGATGAGCCTCCACGGGAAGTATCCCCGGTCCGTAAAAGACTGCAGTACGCCGGTAAGGAATATCCCGCGCATGCCGCCTCCTTCGAGTACGAGGACCTTTTTCCTTTTCCGATACCACGGCGTTCCCCTGAGCCGGTGGTAAAGCCTGCGAATCATCACGCCTCCGTTTACGGTCGTTCACGGTTCCGCCGATTCCGCTAATAGAGGCCCATCGGGCGCGAATTATCAAACAGTTTTTTCTGGATTTTGTTTGCCTTGTCGCGGATCCATCGGGTATACTCGAACAAAAAAGAGGAAGGAAAGGGGGTGCCTCGGTGAAGATTATCCTGGTGCAGCACGGCGACGCCGTCGCTTCGGAAAAAGACCCGGAACGGCCGCTGTCCGACAAGGGCCGTTCCCAGGTGAAGCGCCTCTCGGAATTTCTGCGCAGGCTGCCGTTCTACCCCGCCCTGATACTGCACAGCGGAAAGGAGCGTACGCGTGAAACGGCCGAGGCGGTCTCTTTCGCGCTGGGAGGAGTACGGGTCGAGGAGAGGTCGTTCCTCAATCCGGACGATCCCATACGCCCCATCGAGGACGAACTGAAGGCGCTCGGCGTCAACGTGTTGATCGTGGGACACCTGCCCCATCTGTCCAAGCTCGCGGGCTCGCTTCTGGCAGGCAGTGAAAAACGCGATGTCGTGGAGTTTACCAACGCCTCTCCGCTCATCATCGACCGGGAAAAGGATTCCTTCAGGCTGGACGGCTATTTCCGCTGCGAATATATGAAATGATGACCGGCGGCCAAAACGGTCAGTTTTTCCTGGTCATGCCGGCGAAAAACAGTATCAGGATTCCGATGAGCGACCACACCAGCGTGCGCAGACGCTTGATGAGGCCGACGGTGAGGCCGATTGCCGGGTCATAGCCGAGGAACCGGAGAGCGAGCGAGAACGATCCCTCGCTGGTGCCGAGGTTCGCCGGCATGAAGAAGATGACGCTGGTAAGAAACATGCTGAAGATATACAGAAACATCGAGTGCACGAAGCTTATATCGTTGCCGGAAAAGATGACGATCAGATAGATCTCCAGGCTGGAGAAGAAAAATCCCGAGAGGTAGTGGATTACAAGCGAGGCGTAGAAGCTCTTCATGGTCTCCCTGCTGCTGAATACGAACGCGATCTCGCTGTCCAGCGTGTCGACCTTCTCCCATCTCTTTTCGTTCATGAAGCGGTCGAGCCAGCGTCGCGGAATGCGCGTCAGCAGATAACGCGCGAAGCCCTGCCTCTGCTTCTTCAGCACCACCATCATCG
>CAZEAH010000178.1:0-6533 GCA_964510075.1 uncultured Leptospirales bacterium
CGCGCGATGAGCGTGTTTATGGTGGGAGCGTATGTGGAAGGCCGTCCTATTCCCGATTCCTCCAGGAATTTTACGAGCGAGGCGTCGTTGTAGCGGGGGGGCGGAGTGGTGTAGTGCTGCTCCGGAATATATTCCTTTAACGAGACGCTGTCCCCTTCCGCCAGTTTCGGAAGGTCCATTTTTTTCGTTTTGTCCTCGCTCTCTACGGCGGTGAACCCGTCGAAAAGGACCCTGCTGCCGCTCGCCCTGAACGCGACATCCCCGTGCTCGAGGATAACGGTCGACACTTCAGACACCTCCGGGGTCATCTGGGAGGAAACGAAGCGCCGCCAGATCAGGCTGTAGAGCCGGTACTGGTCGCGGTTGAGGTCGGCCTTCAGCGACTCCGGCGTGCGGAACACGTCCGTGGGCCTGATTGCCTCGTGGGCGTCCTGTGCGTTCTTCTTGTTGGCATAGGTGTTCGGCTTCTCGGGAAGATAGCCCTCCGCGTAGGTCTCGCCGATGAAGCGCCTTACCGCCGAGAGCGCGCTGTCGGAAACGCGGGTCGAATCTGTCCTCATATACGTAATGAGGCCCACGGGCCCCTCGCCCTTCAGGTCGATACCCTCGTACAGCTGCTGGGCAATCATCATGATCTTTCCCGATGTAAAGCCCAGGCGGTTCGCCGCGTCCTGCTGCATCTTGCTGGTTATGTATGGAGGCAGGGGATTGCGTCGGCGCTCCTTGCGCTGGACGCTCTTCACGGAGTAGGGCCCCTTCCCCGCGCGCTCGAGGACCGCGTCGACATCGGACCTGCTTTTCAGCTTTATCTTATCCCCGCCGAGCGAATGGAACGACCCGGTAAATTTCTTGCCCTTAAGCTCGAAACGGGCGTCGAGCGACCAGTATTCCTCGGGCGTGAATGATTCTATCTCCTTCTCGCGTTCGCAGATAACGCGAAGCGCGACCGACTGCACCCTCCCTGCGGAAAGTCCCTTCTTGACCTTTCTCCAGAGGATGGGGCTTATATTGTATCCCACTATGCGGTCCAGTATGCGCCTTGCCTGCTGGGCGTTGACCAGGCTCATGTCGATCTCGCGCGGATGTTTTACGGCCTCCAGTATCGCCGATTCGGTGATCTCGTTGAACTCGATGCGGCGGATGTTGCCGTTTTTGGGTCCGAGCGCGTTCGCCAGGTGCCAGGAAATGGCCTCGCCCTCGCGGTCGGGGTCGGTCGCGAGCAGCACTCCCGAGGCCTGAGCGGCTTTTTTCTTTAGATCGTTGAGGATTTTCGCCTTGCCGCGGATAGTGATATATTCGGGGGCGAAATTGTCGTCCACGTTCACCGCCAGCCTGGACTTGGGCAGATCGATGATGTGACCCATCGACGAAGAGATGATGTATTTCTTTCCGAGATACTTGTTTATGGTCTTGGCTTTCGAGGGCGACTCGACGATGATCAGCGTTTTACCGTCTTTCTCCATGCGGGCAATGACACTTCCTTTCTTACGCCTTCCAGCCATCCGCCGTTGCCGGCTGTCAGAGCGGCTGCGTACGTGACCGGGAACCACGTCCCGTCGGGACAGGGCGCAACTCCCTCGTCCCGTGCGCGGCGCCGCGCGAATAGACGGCACGGCGGCTAAAAGCAAGCACACAGACTATCGATTATTTGTCAAACAGTTCTTTCACCCTTCTTCCGGGCTCCCAGCGGAGGGTGAGGAAAAACAGCAGGCACAGCCCGGCCGAGAGCACGCCGAAAATGATAACGCGCTCGGCCCCGTAATACACGCGCGCGTCGAAATCCCTTTCGAAGGTGAGTGCGCCCGCGAGGGTCGCTCCCGCGCGTGAATCGTGGCAGAAGCGGCAGCGGTCTTCCAGAAAAACCGGAACGACGGAATAGTATCTGCCGCCGCGTATCTCAGAATACACGGAGGGTTCAGCTTCGCTGAGCACCCGGACCACCCGCGCGTCGGCGGCCTCACCGGGCTCGCCCGGCGCTTTAATCCTTACGCCCGCCGGGCTGTAGACCCGTATGTCCATCCCCTGCCGCGCCGCGATATCGTCCAGAAGGATCCACGCCGAAACGGGCCGCCCGTACATTTTGGTTTCCACAAACGCGTCCTTTATTACTCCGAACCCTTTCTCGATTTCCACGAAATAGCCCGAGCGGTACAGGGCGTGGATGTCGCCGGCATAGGGCGGCAGGGAGAACATCTGCGCCGCCGACACCGCGAGCACGACGCCCAGCACCGCCAGAAAAGCATATTTAATTTTCATATCGCGCTCCCCGTTCCGGACCGCACCACGCGGGTCCCCGTCCTCGAAATTTTCCCAGAAATTTCCAGCAGTACAAGCGCCTCGTTCACCGCGGCGGCGTCGCGGCCCGATTCGCGCACCAGCTCGTCTATTTCCGCCGTCTTCCGGCCGAGCATCGCGAGCAGCTCGCGCTCCAGCGGGCCCAGCGGCGCTTCGGGCATTCCTCCCTCATCAATCCGTTGCACGGCCGTCCGGGCGGCGGGCGTCCGCGGATGCTCCGTATCCACCGTCACGGCGGAAAACTGTCCGATAATGTCTTCGGTCGAAGAAACGATCTGCGCCCCCTCTCGTATCAGCCCGTGGCAACCGAAATACCCCTCGTCGAAGGCCGCGCCCGGGCAGGCGAAGACCTCGCGGTTCTGCTCGAGCGCATAACGGGCCGTTATCAGCGCGCCGCTCTTAAGGCCCGCCTTCACGACTACCGTGCCGAGCGAAAGCCCGCTTATAATACGGTTCCGGCGCGCGAAGGTCCATTTGCCGGCCATGATGCCGGGCGGATATTCCGAAACCAGAGCCGATCGACCGTCGGAGAGAATCATCCTGTACAGATCGCTGTTCATCGCGGGATAGAATATGTCTATGCCGTTCGCGAGCACGCCCACCGTCGGTCCTCCCGCCGAGAGGGCGCCCTCGTGCGCCGATCTGTCCACCCCGACCGCCATCCCGCTCACCACCGTAAAGCCGCTATCGGCCAGCTCGACCGCCAGGCGCCGCGCCGTATCCCGGGCGGCCGGGTCGGCCTTCCGGGTGCCGACGACGGCCATGCTCCTTTCCGAGACCGCCGCGCCGCGGGCATAAAGGACGAGCGGAGGCCTTGATATCTCGCGGAGAAGTTTTGGGTAACGAGAATCCCATCATGTGTCCACCCTAACGGACTTTTCGCGGCAGGCCTTCAGTATTTGCTCCGCCGCCTTGAGGGGACCGGGAGAGTAGCGCGCGGTAAGGTAGGCCTGAGTGGCGAGCCTCCCGGAAGCTGAGAGGGTATCCCAGGCCGATGAGGCGTCGGGAAAGCAAGGCGCCTCCCACAGGTCGTTTCCCGCGGGCGACGAGGAGACCGAGAGGGCGATTGCGCAGAGAGTGTCGCGTTCGGAGACGGTCAACTTCTTGAAAGCTCCTTCATAAGCTGCCTGATGTTCTCGGCGCACTGCTCGCGGTATTCCCTGATGAGGTCCGAGTCGCCCGATTTCTTTTCGAGTTCCGAGTACAGACTTTCATACACCGAAAGCGCCTTCTCGGGTTTGCCCTGCTCGTAGTAGAGCCTGCCGAGCGCGAAATGCGCGCGGTAATAGGTACGGCTTCGGACGACGATCTGCTCCATCATCTTTGTGCCGGTCGCCGTATCGCCTTTCTCGTAATAGACGAGGATGGCAAGGCCGTAGTGAGCGTCAAGATAATCGGGATTGATCCCTATGGCCTGCCGGTAATGATGTTCGGCCCTGCGGATATCCTCCTCCCTTTCCAGCTGCTTGCCCCTGTTGGCATAGGATACGGCCGTGTAATACTGAACGGCCGCCGATTTCTTTCCGTATTCCATGGACTTTTCAAACGACTGGATCGCCTGGTCCCAGTTGCCGTCCTCCACATATTTCATCCCGAGATCATAGTAGACCTGCCCCAGGCGGTCGGACCGGTCCGCCTTGTCCGGCCGGGATTCGTATTCGGCGGCCTTCTTCTTCAAATCGGCAATCGCGTTTGACTTCGAGGAACGCAGGGGACTCGACGTAGGACAGGAGAAGTCCCCGCATCCGAACAGAGCGAGAAGCACCGTTAGCAACGCGGCGATCGACAGCCGTACCATGTTCACCTCCCCATTGCCCCATCTACAATATAAACGAATCCGGATTACGGAAAGATAATAAAAATCACACCGGCTTGCTTTTTTTATACGCGACCGCGGATCTCTTCCAGCTTCGCTTTGAGGCGCTCGAGCGCCCGGCGCGGGTCCACGACCACCACCCTTGCGCCGGCAAGCACGTCGAGGAACCCGAGCTCGTTCTCGTAGCGCGGCACGATATGCTGGTGGAGGTGCGCTATGCTCGCCCCGCTCGCTCGTCCCAGGTTCCAACCCGCGTTGAACCCGGCGGGAGAGAACTCCTCTCTGATGGCGGCGATCATGAGCACGGTGAGCCTGTGCATTTCGAGGACCTCCTCCTCCGTCAGGTCGCCGTACTCCTCAATATGCCGCATGGGGAATATCATGATATGGCCCGTGTTGAACGGGTAGAGATTCATGGAAACCATGCAGAACCGGCCTCGGACCACCTCGAGCACTTCAAGCCGCGGATCATTCTCAACAATGGCGCAGAGAATGCAGGGAACGTCGGGTTTTTTGCCCCTCACATAGTCGATTTTATCGGTGTTGAACAGGTGGTCCCGCATGCCACGGATTACCGTTTCTGCCTGCGTGACAGCATCCAGAACACGTAAAAGGCCAGTCCGAAAACGATTAAAAAGCAGGCGACAATGGTGATGATGTATATGATGTCCATGCGCCGCGATACGTCGACTTTCATGAGCACACCGCTCTTCAGCGACGCGATCTCCAGATCGACGATCTTTCTGGTAAACTGGATCTCTTCCCGCGAAAAAACGTGCACGATCTGATGAAAGAGGCTTTTCGCCTTCTCCATCTGCGAGAGCTCGTTCTGCACGTCGGCCTTCTTCGATTCCAGAAAACGGATGTTGGTCTCGATAAACTCGAGGTCCTTCTCGATGGAGAAGATCGAGGAAATGATCTGACGCGAATACTCCACGGAATGACAGCCGGAACAGGTTTTGTCGCTGATGATATTAATGGATGATCGCTGGACGTTGTGCTCGCCGTGGCAGCTGGCGCACGAGGGGGCGCCCTTTTTCATAACTGAATCGTAGTGCGGGCTCTTTTTAAACTGCTGAAGCGCGAGATCGTGGCACTCCGGACGGCCGCAGAACGCAAGGCTCTCCTTCGGGGAGGGTTTCCCGATGAATCCACTCTCCCTGCTCTTGGCCCGCTTTGCGTCTCCCGCGGTTTGGTCGCCGCCGTGACACGAGTTACAGCCCCTGCCGCCCTTCGAATGGACGCTGCCTGCCCACTGGTCGACGATGGCGGCATGCTTTCCGCCAAGTGACGTATGGCATCCCAGACAATTATCGGTGGAGCCGACCGCCGGAGTTTTGGCCCGGGCCGCGGGATCCCCGTTCACCGCGGCGATCGCCGACGTGCACAGCAGCGCAAACGCCAGCGGTACGGCCGCGCAGCGCGCCATAAATCCGCTTTTCATACCTTCACTCCTCACTCGCAAAATACGGCACCCTCCGCCCCTCCTGCGACGGGATGGCCTACGGCACGACGATCCCACACGCCGTCAGAAGCAGCTTCATCCCCACGATGATGATGCTCGTATAGACGCCGGCGATGTAATCGTCTATCATGACCCCGAGGCCGCCGTCAAGCGACTGCAGTCTCCGCGTAGGCCATGGCTTCAGGATGTCCGTCACGCGAAAGACCAGAAACGCGAAAACGGCGGTCGTCCAGCTGAACGGATGGAAGAGCACGGCGATCATATAGCCCAGCACTTCATCCAGTACGATTTGAGGCGGGTCCTTCTCGCCGAAGAAACGCTCGCCGGAATCGCCGAGTTTCACGCCGGGATACAGCATGAGTCCAACGACGATCGCGTTTATCCAGACGATGGCGTCTCCAAAAACGCAGAATCCGGCCATATACAGAAGCATGGCGAACAGGCTCGCGGCCGTCCCGGGCATCCACGGGAAATATCCCGTATAGAGGGCCGTAAAAAGGAGCTCCTTCCACCACATCAGGGGGCACTGTCTCTCTGTGAATACGGCGGGAGGAAAAGCCGCCAGTTTGTCATGATATACCTGACGCCCGAGAGCGCCGTAAGAAGCGTCACGATGAACATGAGGCAGTACGGCCCGACGATTAGCCACTTGTCCGGAATCGAGGAAATCATGATCTCGTAAACACGGACCACTTTCAGAAACTCATCGGTCGCGTATCTGTTTACGCCGGCGCGCCTGAACACGAACACCATGATGATCACGATAATCGATATCATTTGAAACGCCGTCTTCACCTTGCCGAAACTGCTCGTCACCAGCGTCGTTCCCTTGCGGATGGCAAGGTACCTCATAAACGTAATGAGGACATCGCGCCCGACGATTATAACGACCATCCAGAGCGGAATAAAAGGATCGAGGATCAGAAAGGCGGTAAGGGCCCTGATGACGAGCACCTT
>CAZEAH010000179.1:0-6482 GCA_964510075.1 uncultured Leptospirales bacterium
CGCCGACCAGCCCCAGCAGCATGTCGTTCTTGCGGTACTGGACCGTCAATGCCGTCTTCCAGTCGCCCTCGGCCCTCATGCCGAATTCCTGCACTATCAGATTGTTGAAGGTGAGGTACTTCATGTAATTCTTCTCCTCGCGGCGTTCGGCGAGCGAACCGGCGATGCCCGTGCGCGGAGCGAGTTTTGCTATGTCTTCGGTCGCCTCGAAGAGGACCGCCGTACACCCCTGGCCGAAGGCGGCAAGGAGGATCTTTTCGCCGGGCTTCGCCCTCTCGAGCACGGACACCAGCATGACCAGGGCGTGGGCCGTGCCCGTTTCTCCGCAGAGGGAATGCAGATTGTCCGCCACGGCCGCTTTGTCTATACCGAGCCCCTGCGCCACCGCCGCCGCCTCCCTGCCGAAGACGCAGGGCATGACGAAATGGGCGATCTCGCTTCCCTTCATCCCGAGCTTTTTCAAAAGCCCGGAGCACGCCTCCGGTATGATTTTGCCTATCCCCTCATCGCGTATCCACCGTTCCTCCCAGCCGTAGTCGTATTCCCTGTTCGGCCCCCTGAAGTGGTCCACAAAGTCGCGCGATATGGAGTGCGAACCGCGATACTCGGCGATGACGTTCTCCGTACCGAGAAGCAGGGCCGCCGCCCCGTCCCCGAACCACATCTCCTGGAACCAGGCCGACTTCGTCCTCCTTCTGTCCGACGCCGCGACGAGCACGTTGCGGTAGTCGCCGGACTTCACCGCGTTGAGCCCGGCGAGCAGCGCGCCCGCCCCCGATTTCATCGAGGCGGTAAAATCGGCCGTTTCGAGCTCCTTGTTAAGGTTGAGCCCCGCGGCGACTATGCCGGCATTCTGCCGGTCCTGGAACGGAAAGCTCAGCGAGGCGAGGTACAGCGCGTCAACGCTTCGTTTATCGAAGCCGCGCAGGCAGTCGCGCGAGGCCTCGACCGCCATGGTGACGCTGTCCTCGTCCCAGTTGCACATGGAGCGTTCCCCCTGCGCCACGGTGAAGAGCGCCGGGTTGAGCCACGCGTTCGACATGAACACGACCCCGCGGTTAAGCCTGAGCAGGGGAATATATCCCCCGTATGAAACGATTCCCGCCATGATCCAATCCTCCTTTTTCGTTCACGGATGCCGCATGACGGATTTTCCCGCCGCGATCTTCACTCGCCCTCCGGCAGCCGCTCCTCCGCCCGCGGCGCCTGCCATGCGGCCGTTCTTTTTATTGCAGAAGCGGCATCATGTAGGCGAAGGTCTCGGCAAGGTTGCCGAGCGGCTTCGCCCCGTCGAGGCTCTTTATCTTCTCCCAGGAATCGCGTATCTCCTCGGCGGCGATCGTCCGCTTCGCGTCGCCGAGCGCCACGCCGGGAGCGCACACGATCGCCATGCGGCTGTACCAGCCCGCCCCGCAGTTGAAGATCATTCCCGTATCGGCGTTCTGGTCGGAGCAGAGATAGACGACGATGGGCACCACAAAATCGGGCTTGAGCTTCTCGAAGAGCTCGGGGGGCATGACGTCCTCGGTAAGCCGCGAGGCGGCAACGGGCGCGATGGTGTTGCACTTGATATCGTACTTCGCCCCCTCTATGCCGACCACGTGCATGAAGCCCAGAAGACCCGTCTTCGCCGCGGCGTAATTTGCCTGCCCGAAATTTCCGTACAGGCCCGCGCCCGAGCTGGTAAGGAGAATCCGCCCATGGCCGTTCGCCCGCATCGCCTCGAAGGCCGGTTTGGTCACGCAGTAGGCGCCGCGCAGGTGCACGTTCATCACCAGGTCCCACTCCTCCTGGCCCATCTTCACCAGGCTCTTGTCGCGGAGTATCCCGGCGTTGTTGATGAGGATGTCCACCCTGCCGAAGGCATCCAGAGCCGTTTTTACGATGCCCGTTCCGCCCTCCACGGTCGCCACCGAATCGTAATTCGCAACCGCCTCGCCTCCCGCCTTTTGTATCTCCGCCACGACCGCGTCGGCCGCACCGTGTCCGGAACCGGTCCCGTCGCGCGCCCCGCCGAGGTCGTTCACCACCACCTTCGCGCCGCGCCGCGCGAACTCGCGCGCGTAGGCCCTCCCCAGGCCCGCCCCGGCTCCGGTGATGATCGCGACCCTCCCGTCAAAACGTATCTCCTCCATGCATTCCTCCCCCCGGGGCGACCGACATGCCGGCGTCCCGGCATATATTGTAATACTGTATGATGATATTACAATAATTGGCCTTTTTTCCGCGCTGTCAACAACTTGTGCGCGTCCGGCGTTTATTTTCCCCTCTATGACCTATATGCAAAACCGGTCAGCATGCCGATTGTATTAATACCCCGCGGCTCTCCCGCCGCACGCGCCGCGGCGACTACTATCGTACGGGTATCCGGCCCGGCGCGCACCCGCCGTCCGGAACCCCATGGAGAATACGCATGCGCTCTATACTTTCCTGCTGGCTTCTGTTCGTGCTGATATCGACGTCGGCCGCCGCCCAGACGGGCGACTGCTCGAAAGGCGACTGCGACAACGGCAGCGGAACCATGATCTGGACTGATGGCTCCGAGTACACCGGAGAGTGGAAAAACGGCGTCCGCCACGGACGGGGAGTGTACCGGCGCGTGGAAGGAGACACCTACGACGGCCAGTGGCGCAACGACCGGATGCACGGACTCGGCACCCTCACCCGGACGGACGGCAGCCGCTACCAGGGCCAGTGGCTGAACGGCCGGCGGCACGGCAGGGGGAGTTACCTGTCCCCCGACGGCAGAAAATACGAGGGCGAATGGAAGAATGACCTCATCGACGGAACGGGAAGCATGACGTGGCCGAACGGCGAAACCTATACGGGCGCCTGGAAGGAAGGCCGCATGCACGGCAGGGGCGCATTCGGTTTCGCGGACGGGTCGGTGTACGAGGGAGAGTGGGCGTACGGCCGCATGAACGGGACCGGCGAATACCGGTACGCGCGGGGAATGAAATACACGGGCCGCTTCCGCGACAGCAGGCGCAACGGCGCGGGGGTGATGGTATGGCCCGACGGTAGCCGGTATGAAGGAGAATGGGCCGACGACCGCATGAACGGCAGGGGCACGCTCCGGCGGCGCGACGGCAGCCTGTACACGGGCCTGAGGAAAAACGACCGCATGAACGGGACCGGCGAGATGAAGTTTTCTGACGGGAGGTCGTACCGGGGAACGTTCCGGGACGACGTGATCGACGGCAGCGGAAACATGCGCTGGCCGGACGGACGGGCCTACGAAGGGGAATGGAAAAACGGCGAGATGCACGGCACCGGCACAATGAAATTCCCGGACGGGCGGCGGTATACGGGAGAATGGCGGAACGGGGAGATGCACGGCACGGGCACGATGACGACGCCCAAGGGCAAACCGGTTACGGGAATATGGGAAAACGGAGAACCGGCGGTCAAATGAGACCCTGCGCTCCCGGGAGGACTCGAACCTCCGGCACATAGTTTAGGAAACTACTGCTCTATCCGCCTGAGCTACGGGAGCCCGTTATCACGAAAACATATTCTTGCGCCGCGAATTCACTATGCGCTGGAAGTCGCGGATGTTCTTTACGATGATCCTGTCGTTGAACAGCTCGATCTTGCCGAGCTGGTTGAGGTGCGAGAGGATCTTCTGCACGTCGGCGATCTGCATCCCCGCCCAGTTCGCCACCTCCTGGATGGTGACCCTGAGAGTAATGGCCTCCTGTAAATCGAGGTGCGGGTCCTGCTCGGAGAGCATGCACATCACGTCCATCACCTTGACCTGCGGCTCCTCCAGAAGAAGAATCATGAGCCGTCTCTTGGCATCATATATCCTCTTGGAGAAAATGATAAGGAGCTTGTAGGCAAGCTGAGGATTGCCCTGCAGCAGCGCGTCGAAGTTCTCCCTGCGGAACCGGAGAAGCTTCACGTGATCCATCGCGATGGCCGACGCGGAGCGCGGCTGTTCCTCGAGGATCGCCATCTCGCCAAAGACATCACCAACTTCGAGTATATCAAGCGTTTTTTCGGTGTTGTTGATGATTTTTACTATCTTCACCCTTCCGTTCTGGATGAAGTAGAACTCGTTGCCCGGTTCGTACTCGCAAAAGATGATATCGTTGGGCGAATACTCCACCCCGAACTTGTCGAAAAGCTGGCTGTCAAGGAACATGCTCATGGCACCTATCCGTTCTCAATCGCCTTAAGCCGCTTGGCGGCGAGTTTGTTGATGGAATCCTTCGGCTCCATCGGAATCACCCTATTGTAATAAGCGGCGGCCTTATCGGGCTTCTTCACGCTTTCGTACACAATGCCCATGTGGAACAACGCGTTCTTGACGTTCTCGGATTTCGGGAATTTCTTGATCATGTTGGAGAATGCCGTGAGGGCCTCGGCGAACTTGCCGAGCTTGAGATAGCACCTGCCGATCTCGAAATGCGCCTTCTCGAATATCTTCGCCTCCGAATCGTTCTTGAGATTATGCACTTCCAGTATTCCGGAGTAGAGCGCGAGTGCCCCCTGGTAATCCTCCTGCGAGAACTTGCTCATGGCCGCGTAAAAGTTCTCGGCGACGCCCTTGCCTCCCTTTCCGTTCGACTCGCCTCCGAACGGGTCGCCGTCGAAGTCGAGCGATTTCCCCTCCGAGAAAAAATCGTCCATCTCGCTGGCAAGCGGGGACGACGAGGCCGCGTCCAGACCGTAATCGCCCAGCGGCGAGCGGGACGGTGCAGCGGCGGCCGGTTTCTCTTCCTCTATGCTGAAATCGGTAAAGTCGACCGTATCGTCGCCGCGCACCGGGGGCGAGGGCGGTGCGGCCGGCACCGGGGTCGAAAAATCATCACCGCCCCCCGTGCTCCCCGACTCGATAGCGCGTATGCGCTGCATCGCCGCCCCCGAGTATTTGCCGTCGGGATAATATTCCATGTACCGCTTGTACGCGTACTGCGCCTGCTGCACCCGTCCCACCTTGTAATAGTACTCCCCGATCTTGAAGAGCTCCTCGGCCGGATTGATCGCCTCGCTCTCGCCGAGCACCTCGCGCTGACTTTTGCCTATACGCCGGAGCTGGTTACTGAAGATGCGAAGCATCTTGCGAACCACGTTCACGTTCTGCAGAACGAGCCGTTCGAAGTCGGCGAGCGTGAGCACCAGAAGCACCGTCTCGCCGATGGTCTGCGCCGTCTCCTCGCGGGGATACTTACCCAGGGCGGACTTAACCCCGAAGAACTCGCCCGGCTTGATCTCTTCCTTGACCTCCTCGCCGGTGTCGACCTTGAGAGAAGTGAGAATCACCCGCCCGCCTTTCAGAATGTAGATGTACTCACTCTTATCGTTTTCAAAATAGACGATGGAACCGTGCTTGTACCGCCGCGTAACGATTCCAGATGTCTGACCCATCGCCCCGTTGGACATTCTTACTCCCCCGCAAACCTATACATCGAACTCCACCGGCAGAAACGGCAGTTCCTTTTTAAATCCCACGGCCCTGCTTATCCTCTTCATGAGCCCGATGAGATCGCCCTTTATCACCTTCTCGGCCCCGTCTATAACCACGCGCTGGTACTTCACCTTGAGCGAATCGAAAAGCCACGCGTACTCGGCGTTTCCATACGCGGGTTTGCCGTCTATCACAACCAGCATGACGTCCCGCAGTTCGGCCGAGACCACCGAATCGTAGGCATTCTTACCCCTGTCGGCGAAAACGGCGATATCGGCAACGAACCCCGGCTTTATCTGGCCGAACTTTTTCAGACGGAAGGCCTTCGCGGGATTGACCGTCACCATCCGTACCAGCTGCTCTTCGGAAAGGGGCCGGCCGTAGGTCTTCCTGAAATAGTCCCTGTCGAATTTCATCTCGTACAGAAGATTGAGCCCCCCGGACATCGGGGAGTCAGTGCCTATACAGAGATTGACGCCCTCCTCGAGCATTTTACCCACATTGGCCGTCCGGTTGAACATGAACACGTTGGAGTCGCCGCACCACACCACCGACGCGCCCTTTTTCTTTATAAGCCTGATGTCCTCCTCGGTAAAGGCGATACCGTGGACCAGCACCGAATGCTCCCCCAGTCCGCCCTTGCCGTCAAGAGTTTTAAGGTCTCGTACGGTCTCCGGATCGAAGCCCTCCGCGATATGGGTGATGAAAGGCATGTCGTTCTTTACGGCCTTCTGGTACTCGACCTCGATTCCGTCTCCCCAGGCGAGCGCAAAGGATGTTATTGAATGGGCAAGGGCGTAATTGCGCAGTGCGCGCATTGGCAGTATATCGAGAAACTGCTCGTTGACGAAGTGGGGGATGTGGTCGGACACGGTCGTCGTGCCCGCAATGAGATTCCGGTATCCGCCGAGCAGGTACAGGTCGCGGTTTTCGATCTGTTGACGCTCCTGATAGACGGAGGCGCTTTTCAAATCATTGTCCCAGGGAAGCCAGTTCTCGTAGGGTCCATTACCCACTTTCGGGTAATACGTGCCCAGGAGATGGTCGTGCGCGTTGATGAGTCCCGGGG
>CAZEAH010000180.1:0-6481 GCA_964510075.1 uncultured Leptospirales bacterium
GTATATAGGACGGATGGTATGTCGGCATCACCGGAATACCGTTATAAGAAAACCACCGTCCTCTAATCGAAGTAATCCCCCGTCGAACACCGAGCAAAAACTGCGTTGATGGATTCCCCAGGGTGATTATGACATCCGGCCTGATAATTTCAATCTGTCTTAAAAGGAAAGGACCGCAGGCGTCCCTTTCGTCCGGTTCGGGGGGCCTATCCCGTTCGAATTTGAGATCGATGGTGGGTCTGCATTTAACGACATTTGCAATGTAGGTGTCGGCCCGGGCGATATTCATGCCCTTCTCTATGATTGCGGTAAGCAGTTGTCCCGCCCTGCCCACAAACGGCCGCCCCTGTTGGTCTTCATCCCTCCCGGGCCCCTCGCCTATGAACATCACCCGCGCGTCCGGGTTTCCCTCACCGAAGACGATAGTGGTCCTTGTGGCGCACAGTTTACACCTCCGGCAATCTCCGATATGCTCCCTCAATTCAGCCAGAAGTCGGGCCTTATCTGATGGCACGTCCCGCA
This sequence comes from uncultured Leptospirales bacterium, assembly GCA_964510075.1. Classification (GTDB taxonomy): domain Bacteria; phylum Spirochaetota; class UBA4802; order UBA4802; family UBA5368; genus MVZN01. The sequence continues at coordinate 523 of CAZEAH010000180.1, forward strand.
TGTCACTATACCCTGCGTTTTATTTTACGGATAAGCGCTCGCTGCATTTTCCATGATGCGGAATGCCCTTCTGCAAGCGCTCTCGAGGCCTGAGTAAAATCCAGTGTCGGCATATCCACCAGGTCCGGTTCGATAAGTACGGTCGGTCTGGCGTATTTCAGCATGATTGTGGTGTTGACATAGCCCATTATATCGATGGACTGGGTGATGACCTCTAATATGTTAGGAAGACTCTCTTCTTTTTGTTTTTGGTCGCGCCCCAGCCATTTTTCCACCGATTTCAACAGGGATAGGTTCTGCCGCTCCTTCTTCCCGCCTGAGTCCGTCTCCATGGAGAGGGTGTCCGGGTCGAGTTCAGACACCGATCTCTTTTTAACGGTTTTCTTAAGCTTCTCGCTGTATACTTTCGGATGCAGATTTACCGCGATTTCCAGGTCGGCCCCCATGGATTTCACTATATCGACTGGAAGCGGGTTTGCCACCCCGCCGTCTACGAGAATCGTATCTCCGTATTTAACCGGCACGAAAACGCCCGGAATGGAAGTGCTCGCACGCACGGCGTCAATAACGTTACCCGTACGCAGAACCACGGCATTTCCGCTGTATAAATCTGTTGCCACCACGCCTATCGGTATCCTGAGGTCTTCTATCTTTGCATCCAGGGGTATATATCGCGCCATGAACTCTTTTAGCTTTTTCCCTTCCATCAGGCCCGACAGCGGAAAGACCGGGTCAAAGTAAGATCGGACCTCGCGGCGGTCCATTTTCATAATGTCTCTCTTCAGTTCCTTCATAGAGCCCGATGCGTACACCGCGGCTATAAGGGCGCCGATACTCGATCCGGAAATCATGGATACTGGAATTTGGAGTGCCTCCAGGTTTTCAATAACCGAAATGTGTGCGATTCCTTTGGAACCGCCGCTACCCAGAACCAGTCCGACTTTCTTCTTCCTGAAAAATTTAAAAACATCCAGCATGATGTATGTCCTGCGCTCCTTTAAAGACACAATCCCCGCTTCCTTCGCTTGCAACCTCATTTCGAGCATAGTCAATATTTTTTTTACGTCAACTTCATTTTGACGGAATCGGTTTTACGGAAAATATTGTTGACAGCATATGGGTATTTAACTACCTTTGTTTCACGATCGCGCGGTGGAGCAGCTGGTAGCTCGTTGGGCTCATAACCCAAAGGTCGCAGGTTCAAATCCTGCCCGCGCTAAGAACGGCGGAGTAGCCCAGCTGGTTAGAGCAGCGGAATCATAATCCGCGTGTCGGGGGTTCGAGTCCCTCCTCCGCTAATAAAAAGGACGGAGTGATTTCCGTCCTTTTTATTTTATAAGATAGGATAATCTATCCCTCGATGTCATACATAATCGCCGATCAGATTATCCGTTACCCGAAAATTCCCCCACTCATCTGACGGTCCACACCCCGTTCTCATAGCGAACGGCGATTTCGTTACGCCTCCTCCCTTCGAAATAGCTGAAAATAACGGATGGTTTATGCGTGTCCATAAATTCCCATAATTCGTGCGCAGTCAGTATATTGAAAGCCCACCAGACGGCCATTTCTGCGACATACTCATTGATCATGCCGTTCCAGAAATACGGCTGCTCATCCTCATCAAAGGGACGCGCACCGCCGACGGTAGGCGGCACCGTTATTTCGATAAAGTTCGAAGGGGCGAATTCCGCGAAACCAAAGTACCGTGAAAAGAGCTGATATCGCTGGTCCAGAGACTGCCATGCCCCCAATCGCTCGCCGGCAGTCGACATTCCGAATGGTGTTTTTATTAGACCGACAATCCGCGCCTCTTCAATCTTTTCCAGCACGAAATCGTTCAGCCTTTTACCCGTTTTGAGTTTCTCATTCACGGTCAGAGGTGTCTTTTCTATTTATAATGCCTTTTCCATCGGAAAACCCAACTTATCTTTGCTCAGATACGGAAAGATTCAGGCATAAAGCTGCCGATATATGAATTTCGTTATTGGAAGCGTTCTCACATCTACCCTGCTTTTGTTCCCGGCGCCGGATTTTTAAATGACCCTACTTGCCCTCGCGCACCCGATCAAAGATAAAGCCCGTCGATTTCGACGGGCCTGTTCTTTTTTCTGTTTTATACCGTTTCGGGAGTAACCGTTTTGGGCGGGGGCGTGTTAAGCCGAATCCCCGTTCGAATGGACTTCAACAACTTCTTCCTGACATTCTTCTTTTTCTTCATATGTGCCACCTTTCGGACCAATTTGACATGCTCGGATTGTCCTGTCAATCGAATTACCCGCCAATGACATAATATGTCTATCTGTTTGCTGGACCGCGTGTTACGGTTTAACGGCGATAGCCTCTATTTCCACAAGGGCGTTTTTTGGAAGATTTCCAACCTGATAGGCGGCACGCGCAGGATACTGGCCGGTAAAGTGACGAGCATAGACCTCGTTTACGGCGGAAAAATCCGCTATGTCCTTCAGCAGTACGGTCGTTTTTACCACATCCTCGAAATCCAGTCCTGCCTCGTCCAGTATTGCGTTCAGGTTTCTAAAGACCTGTTCAGCCTGCTCCGCGGCCGTGCTTCCAACTATCTGCATCGTGGCGGCATCCAGCGGTATCTGCCCCGAAATGAAGAGGAAATTCCCGGCCAGAACCGCCTGTGAATAGGGCCCGATCGCTCCCGGGGCCTTGTCGGTCGCTATAATCTTTTTCACTTTCTCACCTCTTTCCGCTTATTTTTTTAATCGCATGTGTTATAAGTTCAACCGAGTATTAAAGCTCGATCTCGTCATCGGGCGCAAGCAGCGGTGCTTCGACATGGACGGTCTCCGGGTATTTGATGCCCGTACCCGTGTTAAGCAGCACCACCCGTTCTTCCGGCGATATCCATCCCTCTTCCCTCAGCCTCCTGGCCGCGGCAAGGGTGGCCGCTCCCTCCGGACAGACGAATGCGCCTTGGATTCTGCCGAGGAGCGAGAGGGCGTTAAGAATTTCTTCGTCGCTCACAGCCACGGCCGCGCCGCCCGTTCGGTACACCGCATCAAGCACCAGAAAGTCCCCGAGCGCCTTCGGCACATTGATCCCGAACGCGATTGTTTTAGATCTTTCGAAGAAGACTGAATCGTTCTTTTTCTCCCGCCACGCCCTGACTATGGGCGCGCATCCTTCGGCCTGTACCGCGACCAGCCTGGGCATTTTTTCGCCTATCCATCCGATTTCACGAAGCTCGAGGAGCGCTTTATAGATCCCTATAAGCCCTACCCCCCCGCCTGTCGGATACAGGATGACATCCGGCACCTCCCAGCCGAATTGTTCCGCGATTTCAAGCCCCATGGTTTTCTTACCTTCAATGCGGTAGGGCTCCTTTAAAGTCGACGCGTCATAAAGTCCGTACTTTTTCACCGCGCGACCGATGATTTTTCCCGCATCGCTTATAAGACCCTTCACCAGCCAGAGCGAGGCCCCTGTAACGACGCATTCTGTCCGTGTAATCCTGGGCGCATCCTCCGGCATCGCTATAACAGCCCGTATTCCGGCTGCCGCGCAATACGCGGCCCACGCGCCGCCCGCGTTTCCGTTTGTGGGCATTGCCAGCGCCTTTACTCCGAGCTCGAGCGCCTTCGAAACGCCGACGGCCGCCCCTCTCGCCTTGAAGGTTCCGGTGGGTATGATCCCCTCATCCTTCATATAGAGGCGGGGGATTCCCGTTGCCTCGCCCGTTTTCGAGAGTCGGACCATTGGGGTCATCCCCTCGCCGAGGCTTACGATATGTCGCTCCTCCCGCACGGGAAGAAATTCGCGGTAACGCCAGAGGTCGGATCCGCGTGAACAAATCTTATCTTTCGAGACGGATGCGGCCACCTTTGCAAGATCGTAGCGCACAAGCAGGGGGGAGCCGCATTCGCAGAGCTGTGTCACTTGCTCGCAGGAATACGTCCTTTCGCAGCGAGGACATTCAAGATGTGATGCAAACATAAAACCCGACCTCCATTATTCATTCAACAGTACGACGGTTTTAACCCGCCCCAGATCGCGCTCGTAGTACCGCGCTCCGACCAGAAACAAAGCAGACGCAACGATACCGAAAACCGGCGTGACGAGGAGGGCCCTTTCAAGCCCGATGTGGTCCGATATTCCGCCTATCAGCATCGGCGACCATGACGCCCCGAGTATGTGCTGGCAGACGACGCAGAGGCCGTAGGCCAGCGCTCTCATGCCGGGATGAACGACGTCCTGTATGACCGCGGCCGCCGGAGCGAGAAACGCCACCGAGAGAATTCCGAATAGCACCATCGACGGCAGAAATAACATCGCATGCGGGAACAGAAACGCCAACCCGAACAGCACCGCGGCGGCAAGTGATGTAATACCGGAAAAGATCATTCTGGCGTCGGAACGTTTCTTCATCCACCTGTCGGCGAGGTATCCCCCCAGCGGAGCCCCTATCAGCAGCATCATCGCAAGAAGCGCGGTTATACCGCCGGCCCTCTGCTGGTCCATGTCATGGAAGCGGTTGAGGTATGACGGGAACCATGTCATCACCGGGGTTGTAACGGCTATGTTCATCGCGAAGGCGATGTATACGAACCATAAAGTGGGTATCCCGAACAACTGCCTGATCGACGACCACAGCGCCGAGGCCATATTCCCGGTTTTTTCCGCAACCGCCTCGAGTGGAACGGTACGGTAATCCCTGGTGAACCAGTACAGTATGGCGAGCACTATGCCGGGTATACCCACCAGGCCGAAGGCATGCTGCCACCCGTAGTGCAGTCCGACATAGCCGCCGACGATAAAACCGACAGCTGCCCCGATCGGAGCGAACGCGTCCCATATTCCGACCGCGATCGCCCTTCTCTCGCGTGGAAACGCGGCGGCGATGACCGCGATGGCCGCAGGAGCATAACCAGCCTCACCGATTCCCGTAAGCGCGCGCGCCAGCACGAGCTCTTCGTAATTACGGGCAAACGCGCATCCTATCGTCGCAAGACTCCAGAAAAAGACCATTATGGCTACCATTTTTCTTCTGCTCCACCTGTCGACGATCAGGGAGAGAGGAATGACAAATATCGCGATAAACAGAGATACGATCCCTGAAAGCGATCCCAGAAGCTGGTCGGAGAGCCCCCAGTCCTGTTTGATAAACGGCAGCAGTGACGCGACGATCATCCTGTCGGTATAGTCGAACGCATAGGTGAGACAGAGGAGAGTCAGGATGACCACCGCGCTTCGCCCTCCTTCCTTATACACATGGTGCGCTCCGTCCGAACCGTCCTTCATACTATGGCTCATGGTGCCCTCCCCCGTACGCTACGCTTCAGCCGCAGAGATACACATCGAGCGGAAAATCTATTCCAAGCTTCTCGAGTCCCGTGTCGGTTACAACGTAGATGTCCTCGGGCATGTTTCCGAAATAGACCAGGTCGTTACCGAAACAGCCGACCTCCACACATACCACCATCCCCGGCCTGAGTTCCGTCAGATCGTCGGGGGAGAACCACGGCTGTTCGTGATTGAGAAGCCCGATGCCATGCCCGACGAAATCGATCGGTACCGCCTGGTTCCAGTCCTGCCGGTATGTTTCCTTTTCGGCGAGCTTGAAAATGTCGCAGCCGCGCATCCCCGGCACGATGTTCCGCACCGTATTAAGATACGCGTCGCGCCCCCATCTGGAAAGATCCTCAAGTTTCGGCGGAAGTTTCTTCCCCACGTAGAACGAGCGCTGGAAGTCGGTCCAGTATCCTTTATACGTGGGGCCGCTGTCGGCAAAACCCTGGTCTCCCTCCTTTATTACGCGATCATAGAACGGTGTGCTCACCAGGCGCCATTTCCCCGGACCGTCGGTGCCGCACATGAACAGCGTTACGTTTGTAATATCGATCGCGTCATACATGTCTTCCTTAACATATTCGTTCCAGATGATCCGGTGTATGTCGCGTTCTGTAAGGCCGGGACGAATAGAGGTCCATCC
>CAZEAH010000181.1:0-6463 GCA_964510075.1 uncultured Leptospirales bacterium
GGGATACCGACGCGGCCTTTGGGCTGGCGTACGCCCACGCCGAAGACGACTTTAAAACCATGCAGCTGGTCATGATGGCGGTCAGCGGCCGCCTGGCGAGCGTGCTCGGCCCGAAGGGAGCGGGGAACGACTACCTGGTGAACCTCATCCGCCTGTGGGACACGGTTAACGCCCGCTACGAGACCGACCTGGACCCGCGCACGCGCGCCCTGTGCGAGGCCTATGCCGAAGGTGTCAACCGCTACGCGGCGCTTCATCCGCGCGAAACCCTTCCCGGCCTGGGACGCGTAACGGGAAAGCACATCGTGGCGGGGTTCGTCCACAAGATGCCGCTCATGGTGGGCGTCGATGTCGTACTGAAAGAGCTCTTCGAAAAGCCGAATACCGCGGCAATGCGGCCGATCGAAACCATGCTCCCCGTGTCGTTCAGCCAGGAGGAGTTCTCCCGTTTCGGTACGGGCGTCGGTTCGAACGCGATCGCGGTGTCGCCACGGCGGAGCGCGGGCGGCGAAACGATGCTGGCCGTCAATTCGCACCAGCCGTGGGAAGGGCCCGTCACCTGGTACGAGGTCCACGTGCACAGCGAGGAGGGATGGAACATGACCGGGGGCCTGTTTCCGGGCTCGCCCGTGGTGTTCCACGGGCACAACGACAATCTGGGATGGGCGCACACCAACAACTACCCGGACCTCGTGGACGTGTACGAGCTCGACATCAATCCCGACAATCCTAACCAGTATCGCTACGACGGCGCGTGGCGCGATCTGGAGGTCCGCGAGGCGCCGATACGGGTGAAGCTTCTGGGGCCCCTGCGCTGGACTTTCAAAGAGGAGGTGCTGTGGTCCGTCTACGGCCCGACCGTCCGCAGGCCGCATGGGGTCTTCGCCGTGCGCTACGCAGGGATGGGCGACATCCGCCAGGTCGAACAGTGGTACCGCATGAACCGGGCGAAAAACATGTCCGAGTGGGAGGATGCGCTTCGCATGGCGACGCTGCCGATGTTCAACTGTACCTACGCCGACCGCGAGGGAAACATTTTATACCACTATCAGGCGCTGCTTCCCCTGCGCCACGAGGGCTACGACTGGTCGAAGCGCCTTCCGGGCGACACCTCGAAAACCCTGTGGACCGGGTACCTGCCGTACGGGCGACTGCCGCGCGTCAAGAATCCCGCGTCGGGATTCGTCCAGAACTGCAACAACACGCCGTTTCGCGCCACGCTCGACCCCGAAAACCCGCGCGCGCAGGACTATCCGAAATCATTCGGCATAGAGCTTCGCATGACGAACCGGGCGCTTCGCGCGCTCGAGCTCTTCGGCCCGGACGATTCCATCACGCCGGAAGAATTCTACCGGTACAAGTATGACATGAGCTACTCGAAGGAATCGAAGATGGCGAAGCTCGTGGCGCGCATCCTCGCGCTTCCCCCGTCCGACGATCCCGTTTTAAGGAATGCCCGTGATGTTCTGGCACGCTGGGACCTGCGTGTGGACCCGGACAACACCGGCGCGGCGCTTGCGGTGACCTGCCATGCCATCATCATGAAGGGCCGCGAGAGGGCCGAGGCCGCGGACATCCCCGAGCGCGACATCGCCGACGGCTTCGCGAAGGGCGCGCGGCTCGTCCAAAACGCGCACGGGCGCGTCGATGTTCCCTGGTCGCGGGTAAACCGGCTGATACGAGGGACGACCGACATCGGCCTCGGCGGCGGCCCCGACGTATTGCACGACGTGACGGGCGACTTGATGAATGACGGACGGTTCCGGGGAAGAGTAGGCGATTCCTACGTGCTTCTGGTCACCTGGGACCGAAACGGGAAGCTCTCCTCGCGGAGCATTCACCAGTACGGAAGCGCCACCCTCGACGCGGCTTCGAAACACTACGCCGACCAGTCGCCGCTCTTCGCCCGGCGCGAGCTCAAACCGGTGTGGCGCGACGAGAGCGAGATACGCGCCAACCTCGAACACGAATACCGGCCGGGCGAGGAAATGCCGAAAAACCCGTAAGGTGAAAAAAATAACCCGCGCTTGCTTTTATTCGCGGACTGTTGGATAATGCGGGCACACCACATACGTTAGGAGGATACTATGAGCATTACATCTTTACTGTTGTTTGTGGTGATAGGGGCAGTCGCAGGATGGCTTGCCGGAAAAATTATGAAAGTGGTTGGTTTCGGTCTCTTCGGCAATATCATTGTTGGAATCATAGGGTCGTTTATCGGCGGGTTCATGTTCAAGGGTCTCGGTATAAAGGCGGGCGGAATTTTCGGGTCCTTAATCGTCGCGCTTGTCGGCGCGTTGGTGCTATTGTATATTGTAAAACTGAATAAGAAATAATCCCGCAGGGACGCCGCTCTAGACCCGTTCCCGGGAGCGCGCCGTGTTTTTGATGGTTCCCAGACGCAGTGCGCGCCAGGTTTACGTTTCGAGCGCTAATACCGCAGTTCCGCGCCGAGCACCGCGTAATGGAACATGGAGAAGGTATAGACCGTGTCGTTGTCAGCGCCGCCCTCAAGCAGCCGGTAGCCGGCCATGAGCGCCACGCGTTCGGTGCGGCGGTACACGATCCCGGCGAACACGTCCTCGGCGCGGCCGTAAGGCGACCACGCCGCGTCGCCGCAGGCGAGAAAGGACAGTGCCGGGGAGACGATCCATTCCAGGTAGAAGTTCACAAGCGGCACGAAGCCGGTATTGTCGAGCCCTCCCCTCTGGCCGCCGCCCTCAAGCGAAATCTCGGCGTCGCGGATCTTCCCGGTAATGCCGGCACCGAGCTTCACGACTCCATTGCTCAGAAAATAATAGCGGTAGCTTGCCCGGTACGAATCGAACCTGAAGCGCCCCTTTACGTCGGTGCCGGCCGGGAAGGTTTTGCCGTCGAACTCTATCGTGCGATCGAGCCTTCCCCCGGGACGAATCCTTAGCCACGACGCCATGAGCCCGGCGTAATGCCGCCCGGCGAACTCGTACCCGGCCTCCACGCGCGGCGAGAACACGATGTCCGAGTCGAGGTCGTCGACGTACGAAAAGCGCGTTCCCGTGTCGCCGGGAAGGGCCACATCGTTGCGGGATGAATACACCGCGCCGCCCTGCAGAACGGCTATGAATTCCGCGGCCGCGGGAATCGGCCAGAGAGCGAGCATCAGTGCGAATGTGCGTAGTGTTCGCCGTATAGTGTTCATCGTGTATCCTCCGGTTGTGGCGCTCGGGTCATTAGTGTTACACGCCTGGGTCGAACTTGTCAAACAGAGAATGGATGACCTAATAGAAGGCACCCAATCCTGTAAGCCCGGTTATTCACACATTCGTCGTGTAACGTCCCGGTCGAACAAATTCGAACCCCTGTGCCCGGGCCGACGGGCACATACATCGGGGATCCACGGTTGACCGGGACTCCCGATGTTACCATAAAAGGATTGACCCGGGAGAGGAATTTCCTTACTTTAGGTAAGGAATATATCGAATGGAGGACGACATGCCGTATTCGACGATTACAAGCAAGGGACAGATTACCATTCCCAAAGCCGTACGGAACCGGTTGAACCTTAAGACTGGAGACCGGCTTGATTTCCGGATCGAGGAAGGACAATTGAGGTTGATTCCGGTAAACGTTTCCGTAGACAGGGTGTTTGGGGCTTTGTCCCGGAAAAAAGCCCGGTCGGTTACGGTAGAGCGCATGAACGCGGGAATCAAAAAGGCCATCAGGGAAAAGAATACATGATCGGGGTCGACACCAATATTCTCGTTCGGTTTCTTGTAAACGACGACCTGGTACAGGCGCAGAGGGTGCGGAGTTTTTTCAGGAAGGTGGAGGAGGAGGGCGACACGCTTTTCATATCCGATCCCGTCATACTCGAGCTATTGTATGTGCTCGATTCGGTGCACGGGTACAACAGAATGGAAATTCTCGGGGCCCTCGAATCCATGCTCTCCGTGGGGGTGTTCATTTTTGAAAACCACGATCTGCTGGCCGATCTGGTGGTAAAAGGCAGGAACAGCACCGTCGAACTTGAGGACCTGTTCATAGGTATCATTGCGCGCCATGCCGGTTGCTCCGCCACGATCACCTACGATAAAAAGGCGGCCGGGTCGAAGTTGTTTACCCTGTTGCGATGATCGGTCGGGATATCTCCCGCCCGATATAAAATATAGTGATCGTATTCACCCGGCCTGGCACCACTTTCACACACCCTCCTCCACCCCCAGCCATTCGCGCAGACATCGTGCGGCCTCGTCGCGGCAGAGCGGCGCCTTTCCCGTTGAATAGAGCCCGATGCGCATGGAGATGATCGTGCCGTTGGCCCAGGGCCACCAGGCCGCGAGCAGGATGAAGTCGCCTCGGAGGCGAAGATGAGCTGGCCTGGAGATAACTTTTATGTAAAGTTAACCTTCATGTCTGTTGATAATAGAGCATGGATATGGAGGACACAATGGCACAATTGAACGCACACAGGGAGAAGATCGTCACGAAGGACCCGGAACTTAAGCTGGCGTACAAACGTCTCTCGGTTCTGGAGCTTGCGGAAGCCCTGGGAAATATCACCAGGGCGTGCAAGCAGATGGGGATGGATCGGACCAGCTTTTATGAGTGGAAGAAGCGCTTCAAGACGCATGGGATCGAGGGGTTAAAGGACCTCCCTCCGATTCACGAGAGCCACCCCCAGACAACGCCGGAACACATAGTCGAAAAGATCAAGCGCCTTGCGAAGAAGCACCCGTCGAGAGGGTGCGCCTATATAAGCCACCTGCTCAACCTGGAAGGGCACTACGTCAGCAAGGTGACGGTGCAGGAGATATTAAACAAGAACGGCCTGGGAAGCCGCTATGACCGCTGGCTTGAACTCGAGCGGCAGGCGGCCACGGAGGGGATCAAACTGACGGCGGAACAGGTGAAATTGATCGAAAAAATGAACCCCTGCTACCGGGAACGCCACATAGAGAGCGGAAAACCGGGTGAATTGCTCTGTCAGGACACCTTTTTCGTGGGGAGCCTTAAGGGAATCGGGAAAGTGTACCTTCAGGCGGTAATCGATACCTATGGCTCCTTCGGGTTCGGCTACCTGCACACGGGCAAGGTTCCGGAGCATGCGGCATATGTGCTGTACCGGGATGTGGTTCCGTTTTATACAAAGCATGACATATCCATTAAGGCGATACTGACCGACAACGGGAAGGAATACTGCGGCACGGCGAACCATCCCTATGAGGTCTTTCTTGAGCTGAATGAAATCGAGCATCGAAGAACGAAGGTGCAACGACCTCAGACGAACGGCTTTGTAGAACGCTTCAACCGTACGATGCTGGATGAATTTTTCAGGGTCGCCCTGCGCAAGAAGATGTACCGGAAGATCGATGATTTACAGAAGGACTTTAATGAGTGGCTTCACTATTACAACTATGAACGCCCTCATCAGGGATACCGCAACCTCGGCAAGCAGCGCCCCGCGGAAATGCTGGGAGTAGCAAAAAGTGTAAGTAATGAAGGTTAATTATACACGTTAGTCTTCGTGTAAATTCACCCCTCCTCCACCCCCAGCCATTCACGCAGACACCGGGCGGCCTCGTCGCGGCAGAGCGGCGCCTTTCCCGTTGAATAAAGCCCGATGCGCATGGAGATGATCGTGCCGTTGGCCCAGGGCCACCAGGCGGCGAGCAGGATGAAGTCGCCGTTCGCCTCGGAGGCGAAGATAAGCTGGCCCGGGCGTATCTCGAAGGTGGATTCCACGATGCCGCGCACGCGCTGCGAGGCCCGGGCTATGGTGCCCACGTCCCAGTGCTGAACGAACTCGTTGATGACCGCGCCGAACACGCGCTCCTTCTCGGCGGCCTCGAAGGCCATAAGCGCGGCGTTGAAGCGCTCGTCCCATTTCCACGAGTGGCCGTGCGGGGTGCCGGCCGCGATGCGCGTGCAGATCTCGCGGAAGCGGGAGAGGTCGGGGGTGCTCATGGGGAGAGTGTACGGCCGGGCGCGAAAAATGTCAAGACGCGACAAAAGGTCCGCTCTGGCCGTACTCCGCGTTCATGTTTTTATATCGGAGAAACGCATCCGCCTCGAATGGTTCAACGGCGTATGCGCGAAATGATCTTCGGGTCGTGGAGCTCGCGGAGCGCGTCCGCGGCGATCCAGCGCGCGGCGGGCGAGTCGATCGCGGCGATCCGTTCGGCTGTGCGAAGCGCCTTTTCATTGAGGGCCATGGAGCGCTTGCCGATCTGGCGGAGGGCCCAGTTGACCGCCTTGCGCACGAAGTTACGCCCATCTGTCGATTCCCTCTCTACCAGCGCGAGGAATTCCTCGAAGACCGCGTCGTTCGACTTCCCGTCGTGCACCGCGAGTGTGGCCATCAGCGCGAAGCCCGCGCGTTTGACGAATTCTTCGCCGCGCGCGCTCCAGGCGACGGCAAGGGAACGCGCGAAGGGAAGCCGGCGGAAAAGGTTCATGCAGCACTGGTCGCAGAGGTCCCACGAAT
>CAZEAH010000182.1:0-6427 GCA_964510075.1 uncultured Leptospirales bacterium
GCTCCAGACCCTGGTGGGACTCATACAGAGCCTGATGGAAACGGCGGAGGCGCTCGCGCAGCGCATAGAGGAGGCGGTGTCCTCGACGCACGAGGTGGCCGAAAACGCGGAGAGGGGACGCGAGCGGCTCAATGAGGCCTCAAAGGGAATGATTCAGATTATGAAGGACTCCGGCGCGATCAACGAGGTGGTCGAGGTGATCGGCGAAATATCCGACCGCATCAACCTCCTGTCGCTCAACGCGGCGATCGAGGCGGCCAGGGCGGGCGACGCGGGCCGCGGTTTTGCCGTGGTCGCCGACGAGGTTTCCAAGCTCGCGGAGCGCACCTTCGCGAGAGCGCGCGATATCGGCGCGATGATCTCCGGGCGCGGCAAGATACTCGAGGGCAATACCGCGACGATCCGGGAGGCAGTTCAATCGGCCGGCTGAATTATGGAGACGATCGAGCGCATCGGTGTCGACGTCAAAAAAGTGGCCAACACGGTCAAGGACCAGGCGCAGCTCAATTCGATCGTGGCCCACCAGGCGCAGATGATCAGCGGAAAATCCGAGGAGATCGACGACGCGACCACGGAGCAGAAGATCGCGATATACGATGTGCTGAACAACGTGAACGGAATAAACGCCCTGTTCAAGGAGAATCTGGCGATGGCGCGCGAGTCGATAGAAGCCGCCGGAGCGGTGGCCGATTTCGCCGCCGGTATTCGCGACGCGCTCGCGGCATTCATGAGGCCGCGCCCCGGCGAGTAACGGCTATCTGTCCCCGATAAACTCGAGTATGAGATCCGCGACCATGCCGGCCGCCCGGCCGTTAAGATGCAGAAAATCGGTGAGAAGCACAAAGCCGTAGCGCGCCGATATTTCGTCGAAGCTCTCTCCCAGGATGAAATGTCTGAAGATGCTCCTGTACATCAGAGACTGCGATTCGGAGTAGGAGTGACGCTGCGGCCGGGGATTCGTTTTGAGATACGCGGTCATTGTCTCATTGAGCGGAAGATAGGCGCATCCTTCCCTCCGGGCCGTTTCCCGAATCACGGCGCTGTACTCGACGCTCGCTCGAAACGACTGCGCCTCCGTGCTCTCGCCGATCGGCGGGATCGAGAGGAGGGCGATCTTCGCTTTGGTTTCCGACTTCAGGCGGCGGCATATTTCGGAAAGGTTCTCGGCGAACCACTCTCTGTCGGGGGGCCGCGGGAGTTTCATGTTTCTGATCGAGCGCGCGGCGTTTTCCCGGCTGATCGAGGCGTTGGCGTCGTTCGTGCCGATGAGTATCGTGACGAAATCGGGTCTGCAGCGTATCACGTCGTCGATATCCGCGAGGGCGTTGTAGGCGAGATAGTCGTTGACTCCCGCGTTTACGACGATCAGGTTTTTTCCCCCGGTTTTTTCGGAAAGCATGTCGACGTAATTGTGGCTGACGCTTCCATGCGTTATACTGTCTCCGATGCATACCAGCACCTTCATCCCGGCCCTGTCTATGTTCGAAGAAAGGAAGGCCTTCGGATTGTTGTCCGGAAGGCGCCGGGCCCTGTGTGAACCGTAGAGAAATACCCCCGCGCACAGCGCCGTGAGCACGCCGATCAAAAGTAGCGCCTTCTTTGCCATCTCAGACCTCCCCGGTCCGGCGATGATACAGCCGGGCATTAAGCACGCGTTTCGTGAACTATACACATTAATCTTCTCCTGTCAGTAAAATTTTATATCTGCCGTCAGCCGGAGCGTTCCCCCGGAACGGGAATTATTTCTTGACGGGACCGGCCTTCGCTGTTCGTGTAAAGAAATTGTTAACCCGTCCGGCGTCGGCCTGTGCGGCGGATGCCCGGTGAGTCTTCTATCCCATTCACGGAAAAGGGGCCGGATTGATGAGCGGATTCAGTATAGGCATTACCATTTTCGGCGGGCTCGGCCTGTTTCTCTTCGGCATGAAGATCATGAGCGAGTCCCTGCAGATGGCGGCGGGCGACAGGATGAAATCGATCCTCTCCACGGTGACCAACCGCCGGATCGCGGGGGTCTTCACCGGTTTCATCATCACTTCGATCATCCAGTCCTCAAGCGCGACCACGGTCATGCTGGTAAGTTTCGTGAGCGCGGGGCTCATCACCCTTCAGCAGTCAGTGGGGATAATATTCGGCGCGAATATCGGTACGACCGTTACCGGCTGGCTTGTCGCCATTTTCGGTTTTAAAGTTAAGATTGCGGTCTTCGCCCTGCCTGCCATAGGACTGGGATTCTTTATTCGGTTTATGAACAATGAAAAGCTGCGGCAGTACGGCGAGGTTCTGCTCGGCTTCGGCGTGCTCTTTCTGGGGCTCGACGTGATGAGCGGCGCGGTGAAAGACCTGCGCGGTTCCGAGGGCGTCATGAATTTTATGGCCGGGTATACGGCCGACGGCGTTCCGGGCATGCTGCTTGTGGTCGCCATAGGGACGGCGGTCACGATGCTTCTGCAGTCCTCGAGCGCGACGATGGCGATGACCATGACGCTTGCGGTCCACGGGCTCATCGACTTCCAGACGGCGTGCGCACTCGTTCTCGGCGAGAATATCGGCACCACCGTAACGGCCAACATCGCCGCCATCGGGGCTTCAACCGAGGCCAAGCGCGCGGCAAGGGTGCACCTGCTTTTCAACCTGCTCGGCATGGTATGGATGACGGTCTTCTTTCACTGGGTGTTCATGCCGATGGTGGATTTTATCGTGCCCGGGGATCCGTATTCGGCGGACGCCGCCGAACGCTCCGTCGCGATCGCAAGCCATCTCGCCGGATTTCATACAATGTTTAATGTCACAAACACCATCATCTTTTTCCCGTTCGCCGGTGTGCTGGTGATGCTCGCGTCGCGCATGGTTCCAAAGAGCCGTGATGCCGATCCCGACGCCTTCCACCTGAAATACATCAGCACCTCGCTCGTTTCGACGCCGTCGATTAACATCAACCAGGCGCGCCTCGAGATACGCCATATGGCGCAGCTCGTGCTTGATATGTTCGATACGGTGATGGACGTATTCCACAAGCCTTCCGACAAGCTCGGTCCCATGGTCGAGGAGGTGGGGCGGAAGGAGAACGTCGTCGACCGCCTGGAAAAAGACATATCGGATTTCCTCGTGAGCGTGTCACAGCAGAACCTCTCCCAGGAACAGAGCCAGTCGATCTCGGCGATGCTGCACATGGTAAACGAGCTCGAGCGGATGGGCGACCACTGCGAGTCCCTCCTGAGGTATACCAGGCGCAAGTACGACGGCGGCCTTGAATTTACCGAGCAGGCGATGAAGGAGATCGACGAGATAGCCGCAAAAGTGAGGGAATTCCTTGTGCTTCTGCGCGACAACCTGATGGCCGACCGCCCGGACGTGCTCCCGCGCGCCCGAGTGCTCGAGGACCGCATCGACGAGCTCCGCCGGGATTTGAAGAAAGGCCATATACAGCGCCTCAACCAGGGGCTCTGCGACGTGCCTTCGGGCCTCATCTTCATCGATATGCTTACCAGTTTTGAAAAGATCGGCGACCACGCGTTCAATGTCGCGGAGGGGATCGCCGGCGCACGCGTGTTCTAAAGTAATGGCTTATCGGGAGAGATATTTAGTCTCGATCTCGTCCGGTGGGAGGGGGCGGCTTCGGTAGTATCCCTGGATGAGATCGCATTTAAGGTCGCGCAGGATATCGAGCTGTTCGACGGTCTCTATGCCCTCGGCGATGGTGCGCAGATTCAGCGAGTGGGCCATGAGTACGATGGCGGAGACTATGGCGCGGCTGTCGGCGTCGCTGACGATGTCGCGGATGAACGAGATGTCGATCTTGAGGTTGTCGAGCGGATAGCGCTTGAGGTAGCCGAGGGACGAATACCCGGTGCCGAAATCGTCGATAGAGATTGTAAACCCGGCCTCCCGCAGCCGCAGAAGCGTTTTCCGGGTGAACTCCGGGTCGCGCATGAAAGTGCTTTCGGTTATCTCCAGGGTCAGCATCGAGGGGCGCGCCCCGTTTTTATCGACCAGCGCTATCAGCCTGTCCGGGAAGTCAAGCTGTCTGAACTGGAGGGCTGAGATGTTGATGGCCACCGGGACCTCGCGCAGGCCGCGTTCGCGCCACCGCCGTATCTGCCCGCAGGCCTTCGCTATCACCATCTCGCCGACCGTGAGTATGAGTCCGGATTCCTCGAGCACGGGTATGAACCTGGCGGGGGACACCGCTCCGAGCTCCGCGCAGTTCCAGCGTAAAAGCGACTCCATACCCTCGATTTCCCCCGTGGCGGCGGAGAAATAGGGCTGGTAGTGGAGCTCGAACTCGTCGACCGCTATCGCGTTTCGAAGCAGCGTCTCCATCGTCAGGAACTCGTACGCCTTTTCGTTGAGGTCGGTCGTATAGAAACGATAGGTGTTCCCCTGGTTCTTGGCGCGGGCCATCGCGATGTCCGCGTTCTGTAAAAGCACGCGTGCGTCGTCGCCGTCCTCGGGGCAGAGCGATATCCCCATGCTCGCCGTGAGCACGATCTCCTTGTCGTTTATGCTCACGGGCTCGGAGACGATGTTTCGCAGCTTTTCGGCCATGAGGATGAGATCGTCCTGACGGGCGATATCGGTCAGTATGAGCGCGAACTCGTCGCTGCCGGAGCGCGCCAGCGTATCGCCGTCGCGGATCGCTCCGCCGATCCTCTTCGATAGTATGCGGAGTATTTCGTCGCCGGCGCCCATGCCGAAAACATCGTTGAGGTACTTGAAACGGTCGATGTCGAGCAGAACAACCGCGACCACGCGGTCCTTGTATTCCGCCCGCGCGATCGCCTGTCCCAGCCGGTCGATAAAGAGGCTGCGGTTGGGCAGCTCAGTGAGAAGATCGTAAAATGACAGGAAATTGAGCCGCTCCTCCATGGCGAGCTTTTCGGTTACGTCCCTGCCCGTCGAAACGAGCTGAAGAATGGCGCCCGACGCGTCCCGTACCGGCGAGATGGTCATGTCGAGATGGATGAACTCCCCGCTCTTCCTCCGGTTGGTGAAGAGCGCCGTAAAGTTCTGTCCGGTAAGCGCCGTCTCCCACAGGGTGCGGTAGAACGCCTCGTCGTGCACGCCCGACTTCCACAGGCGAGGCGTCCTGCCGATGATCTCGTCGCGGGTGTAGCCGGTCAACGCGCAGACGGTGTCGTTGGCGAATTCGATGACGCCGTGGCTGTCGGTGATGACGATCCAGTCGCTGGACTGCTCCACCGCCATGGAGAGCTTGCGCATTTCCTTTTCGGAGGCGAGCCGCTCGGTTATATCCCGAATAAATCCCGCGTAGATGGGGGATCCCTCGCGGTTGATGCGCGAAAGGCTGAGCTCGACCGGGAACGGGCTTCCGTCGGCGCGATACGCGATGGCCTCGGTTCGGCGGTTGAGGAAGAACCCTGTGGCGTATTCGAGCCACTTAAAGTCCTCCCGGTCGGACGTCGCCCGTTCGTCCTTCCGGTTGAACAGGGACGCCGCGTGCTCGCCGATGATCTCTTCCGGCCGGTATCCGAACATGGACGAGGCGGCAGGATTGAATTCGAGCACCATTCCGTCGTCGCCGCTGAAGGTTATGATGGCGTCGAGCGCGGACTGGAGGATCGCCGCGCGGCTCATCTCCAGCTCGTGGAGGCTTCGCTCGGCGGATTTGCGTCCGGAGATGTCGAAGACGATACCCTCGTACATGCGCTCCCTTTTGCTGCCGCCAAGCATGCGCGCGGTTATTGAGGCCCATATCCTGCTTCCGTCGCTTCGTAAAAGTTCGGTTTCGAAGTTGTCAATCGCCGAGTCGC
Source organism: uncultured Leptospirales bacterium (assembly GCA_964510075.1). Classification (GTDB taxonomy): domain Bacteria; phylum Spirochaetota; class UBA4802; order UBA4802; family UBA5368; genus MVZN01. Next base: position 5,775 of record CAZEAH010000182.1, read on the forward strand.
GTAGAAGCCGCCTCAGGAATTCGCGGCGCTTTTTATCGTCGGCAAAAAGGCGCGTTCCGAGGTTTCCGACGGCGGAGGCAAGTTCCTCAACCGACCCGTACTTGAGAATTCCCGCGAGCGTGGAATTCGCGGTGACCAGCCCTCCCTGGGCGGTCGCCTGGAATATTCCCACCACCGAGTTTTCGAACAGCGTTCGGTAGCGTTCCTCGCTTTCCATCACGCGCATCTCGAGACGGTGTTTGTGGAGCGCGATTCCGATATTGGCCAGAAGCTCGCGGCGTTCGAAGGGCTTCAGTATGTAGCCGTACGAACCGGCGATCTGGAGCTTTTCGATGGTTTCGGTGTCGGAGTAGGCTGTAAGGAAGATGACGGGGATGTGGGATTCGGCCTGTATGAGGCGTGCGGCCTCGATGCCGTCCATCTCCCCCTGGAGCATGATGTCCATCAGTACGAGCGAGGGGCCGTTCTCACGCGCAGCCCTCACAGCTTCCTCGCCGGAAGCGAGGATGCCGCTGATCCGGTAACCGAACCCGATCAGGGTGTGTCTGAGGTCTTCGGCGGTGAGCGCCTCGTCCTCGACTATCAGGATTCGAATGTCTTCCATTACCGGTTTTTCCCCGATGCTCCTCGCCGGCCGCTCTATGGGCGCCGGC
>CAZEAH010000183.1:0-6408 GCA_964510075.1 uncultured Leptospirales bacterium
CAGCCGTACGGTGCTCCTCATCCAGCGCATCATGGAATTCTGGATGACGGGCGAACGGCGCCTGCTGGAGGGCCTGGTTCCGGCCGAGGTGTACGAAAGCCTTCCGCGGACATACCGGCTCATCAATCTGGACGGCGAGCCCGCGGCGCAGGAGCTTTACGAGGCGGCACGGAGGCATTTCAGCGGGGTCGAGGACGGGCATTTCTGGGATTTCCTGTGCGCGGTGGGCAAGAAGCCCTTTATGGAGTTCGCCGCCTCCGCGCCGCTGGAAAAGGCATCCGGCGCGCAGCGTGCCGATCTCATCGCGTGCTTCGAGGAATACTTCGACACGCGCTTTCCGGCCGAGATGACCAAGATGCTCCACTTCATTAAGAACATGTTCGGCATCGACACCTCGAAGACGAAGATATGGAAGTTCCTCTACGACATATCGGACGAGGAGTTCCGAAAGATGTTCGAAAACGTCCGTTTTATGGACATCTCGCGCGTCAACATCGAGAAGTTCATCACCTTTCTGCACGTCTACCGGATGATCTTCGACAAGTACAACTTTTCCGACGTGCGCGACATCGAAAAGCTCGAGGCCTACGCGCGCGAGGGTCTCTTCGCGCCGCCGGAGGGACTGTTCGAGGCGCTCGGCGGGCGCGATCCGTACGCGGCGCTCGAGGCGCTGCTCGGCCTTCAATACTCGCTCAAGTGGGACATCCTGCTTTCGGGAGAGGTGTTCGAGCCGCTGGACACCATCGAGTTCAAACGGCACATCGCCTTCGGCATACCCTCCATGTACGGCTCGTACAAGGAGAAGAAATTCGATACGCTGAAGGTGTTCTTCCACTGCAATCTCATCCGCGAGAGGCTGTTCGAGTCGGTGGTCGAGACGTGCAGCGTCTTTTCCGGCGCTCCGCTCGACTTCGAACAGACGCGCCGCGTTATGCGACTGTTCGTCCGAACCTTCGAGATCGACGGCCTCTCGAACCACGAGATGCGTTCGGTGATAAGCCTGCTCGACGCGCCCAACCTCAGGATATCGCAGTTCAGGGACGTGGTGACCGGCCTCTTCACCATCCACGGCGAGGTGTCGGACCGCTTCAATGAGCTGTACAAGTACGTCTGCACCGCCATCATCAACAATATCGGAAGTGACCGCATCGTCGAGGACTACGTGCCCGGCGAGAGCCGCGGGAGCGTCGACGTGATTGCGGACCGCTTCCTTCGCAGCCAGATCATGCTCTCGCCGCTGTTACAGCTTTTCGACAACGTGCTCATCCGCCTGCGCGAACGCCTGGACAAGGCGCTGGAGAGCGGCCGCGACGCCGTCTGCCTGAACCCGCGCGACATCCGGCGCGGCAAGGGCGCGCTCTTCTTCGCCATAGGGCGGTATCCCGGGACGCATTCAGACACCGAACTCTTCGTGCCGCTGTGGCTGGCGGGGGGGAAGGCCCAGGGGCTGGTAATCGCGGCGAACATGGAGGGTATCAATGTGCCCGAGGGCATCGTGCTCTCCGCCGAGCTCTACAAGCGCCTGCGCGAGGGCGATGTGCGCAATCCCCGCTTTCAGCGCAAGATCATCTTTTCGCTCAAGCAGTACGTGGACCGGCTTACCGACGGGAGGTTCGGGAATCCCTCGAACCCGGTGCTGCTGTCGGTGCGAAGCGGCGCGGTCTTCTCGATGCCGGGGGTGATGGACACCGTTACGAACGTCGGCATAACGCAGGACGTCATCGACTACTACGCGCGCCAGGACCCGTGGTTCGCATTCGACTGCTACAGGAGGCTTATCCACGATTTCGCGATTTCGTATTACGGGATTGACCGCGCGCTCTACGAACGGCTGATGGCCCAGGCGAAGGAGGAGGCCGGAGTGGATCTCAAAGAGAAGCTCACCGGCAGGCAGATGGAGATACTGACGAAAAAGTACCGCTATGCGATCAACCGCGCGGGTTTCTCGGTGCCCAAGGACCATTACGAACAGCTCTACCACGCGATCGTCGCCGTGTACCAGTCGTGGAACTCGCCGGTGGCGCGCAACTACCGGCAGTTCGTGAACATGTCCGACGAATGGGGCACGGCCGTCATAGTGCAGAAGATGGTGTTCGGCAACAATTCGCCCAATTCGATCACCGGAGTGGTGCACAGCCATTACCTGGGCTACGAGAACATCGGCCTCTTCGGCGAGTACAAGACGCGCGCCCAGGGACACGATATCGTAAGCGGCGTCGCGCGCGTCTTTCCCATCAGCGAGGAACAGCGCTCGACCTATACGGCCTCAAGCCCCTTCTCGTCGATGGAGCGCACGTATCCGGAGCAGTACCGCAAGGTCTACGAAGCGGTGAAGCGCATCCGCGACCGATGGGGCAACGAGGTCGAGATCGAGTTCACCCTGGAGAACGACACGCTGTACATTCTCCAGATCCGGGGGATCACCGCCCACATCTTCGAGACAGATGAGCTGGAGGAGGGACCCGCGGAGCTCCAGGGGCACCTGCTGGGCAAGGGGCTGGCGGCCTCGGGCGGGGCCGTATGCGGGCGCGCGGTATTCGATATCGATCGCATCGATATTGTGCGCTCACGCTACCGGGGCGACAAGATCATACTGGTGCGGTCCGAGACGAACCCCGAGGACGTTATCGGCATAAAAAAATCGGAGGGGATTCTGACCTGTGTGGGCGGCATGACCTCGCACGCCGTGCTGCAGATGCGCAGGCTCGAGAAATCCGGCGTGAGCGACTTCTCGGTCATGAAGATCGACGAAGGGGCCAACCGCGCGATCGTGAACCTGGAGGCCCAGGGGAAAGGCAGGTTCGTGATAGAGGAGGGGGATTTCCTGACCATAGACGGCTCGACCGGGCACGTCTATTCGGGCTATCACAGGACGGTCAAAAAAAGATTGTAAAAAAGGCGGCATTCGTTTTCTCGGTAGTGTGCGCTCCGGACGATTCGGCGCCTGGCGTCCGGTTTTCGCGTTTCCCGCGGCAGGGCGCTCCGTCCGCGGCATATAAAGAGCTGTGGTCTATGGAGGTGTGGTATGAGCGGTATACTGTCGCCGAAGGCGCCGGTAGGCGTTTTCGGTATCGGTCGCATCGGCAAGCTTTTGGTGTGGTACCTTTCCGCGCGGAAAGAACACGACGCGATCGTGATCGCCACGGGCAGAAAGACCGGGCAGGGCGTCGACGATCTGGCGACCTATCTGGGGTATGACTCCACCTACGGCCCGTACGCGCGTTTTATCGGCGGCTTCGCGGGAAGGAACGCCGTCGAGGTGAAAAACGGCGAGCTGTACCTGAACGGCGTGAAGATTGTATGGCTTTCCGACGCCGCGCACCGGACCCCGGGCGGGGTGCCCTGGTCGGACAACGGCGTGGAAGCGGTGATCGACACCACCGGAAAGTACACCGACCCCACGGTGAACGACGACAATTCGCTCAGGGGACACCTTAATCACGCGAAAAAGGCGGTGCTGAGCGCGCCGTTCAAGATAAAAAAGAAGGGGACCCCGCTTCCCGCCGACGCGGTGACGCTTGTCGGAGGCGTGAACTTCTCGGCCTACGACGCGGCGGCGCATAACGTCATATCGAACGCGTCGTGCACCACCAACTGCTGTGCCCCGCCGATCAAGGCGCTGGTGGACCACTTCGGCGAGCGCTTTATATCGTATTCGCTTACCACGGTGCACGCCGCGACGAACTCGCAGAGCGTACTCGACGTGCTTCCCAAGGAGGGGGAGAAGGACACCCGCAAGAAGCGCTCGACGCTCAACAACCTGATACCGACCTCGACAGGCGCGGCGAACGCGGTAATAGAGGTGATCCCGGACATTCGCGAGCTCGGCATAGGTTCCCAGGCCTCGTCCATCCGCGTCCCCACCATGACCGGCTCGATCGTTATTCTCGACGTATCGCTCCTCGGCGATTATGACAACGATCACATCCACTCCATATTCCGCGAGTACGAGCGCCGAAACCCAGACATTATGCGCTATTCGACCGAGCAGCTGGTGAGCGCCGATATCGTGGGAAGCACCCACTCCACTATCTACGACTCCAGGTTCACCCACCGGCGGACCTCGAAGCGCGGCGACAGGTACTATACCATGGTCGACCTCAACTTCTGGTACGACAACGAGTTCGGGTACGTGTGCTCGCTGGGAAGGCTCTACGACCTCCTGACTGGAAAACGCTGAGGACCCGTGCTATCTTTAAGAATCACATCGGACGGGGGGAAGGGCGGGCGTGCACCATCACCATGACCATCATCACGACCACGCCGGCGAATGCCGTGAAGGCGCCGGGGGGAAAAAGCTCCTTGTGGTCATCGCGTTCAACGCGCTTATCACCGCGGCGGAATATATCGGCGGCGTGTTGTCCGGGAGCCTTGCGCTCATCTCGGACGCCGGTCACAACCTGGCGGACGTGCTCTCGCTGGCGCTCGGCTACGCCGGAGAGCGCGTTTAGAGGGGCGTGCCCAGCCGTCGCTATACCTTCGGCATCAAGCGCTTCGAGGTGCTCGTGGCGCTGGTAAACGCCCTCAGCCTTGTGGCCATAGGCCTGTACATCGTCTACGAGGCGGTCGAGCGCTATTTGAACCCGGTGCCGGTCGACCCGACCATCATGCTCCCGGTGGCCGCGATCGGACTGGCCGGCAATGTTTTTTCCATCATGGTCCTCAACCGTACACGCAACGACAACCTCAACATGCGCGCCGCCTTTCTGCACCTGGTGTACGACGCGATCTCCTCGGTCGCGGTGATCGCCGTCGGCGTCGTCCTCCTTTTTACCGACCTCTTTCTCCTCGACCTTGCGGTGAGCCTCGTTATCGCCGTCATGATCGTGTGGAGCTCGATGGACATCGTACGCGAGTCCCTGCGCATTTTCCTGCAGGGGGCCCCCGCGGGAATCGAGACCGACGCCGTGTACCGCGGACTGCTGTCGGTTCCGGGAGTATCCGGCGTTCACGGGCTGCACATCTGGTCGATCAGTTCGTCCGAAGTCTTTCTTTCGTGCCATCTCCAGAGCGCGGCGGGCGACGGCGACGATACCGACGCGGTCATCGCCGGCGCGAACGCCATGCTCGAGCGGGACTTCGGCATCACCCATACGGCCATCCAGGTCGAACGCGGGCTCGACTGCGGCAGGTCCGGTGAAAACTGCTGCCGTTAGCGCGCGTTTTATGCTTGTCTTTCGCCGGTCCCTGACTATGCTTGCGCCATGAAACGACACGCCCGTATCATAACTTTTTTCGCGTTTTTCGCGCTTTCCATCGCCGGAGTTGTCCAGGCTCAGCCCGAGGAGGCCGTGCAGCCGGAGGGGGCTTTCCGCCACGACGGTCTGTTCCTGCGCTTTCAGACCGGGTTCGGCCTGGGGCGCATGGTCGAGAAGGACGTCGGCGGGCGCGATATCTCCATGAGCGGCACTGCGGGGGTGTTCAGGTTCAAGCTGGGCGGCGCGGTGCTGGAAAACGTCATCGTTTACGGCGAGGTCGGGGGGTTCAGCCTGACCGATCCGACGATAAAGGGCGAGGAGGGGTACATTACGACCACCTCCCAGAGCGATGTTACCCTCACCATGTCCGACATGGGGCTCGGCGCGTGCTACTATTTCATGCCGGTCAACATCTACCTGTCCGCCTCGGTTACCGTAAGCAGGGACAGGCTCGAGATCGACGAAAAGAAGGGAAGCACGAACCCCGGGGTGGGCGCGTATGCTTCCATCGGCAAGGAGTGGTGGGTCTCGGACAACTGGGGACTTGGCGTCGCCCTGTTCGCCTACGCGAGCAGGATGGACGCGCGTGAATCCGGCGCCTTCGTCGGCCGATATACGGTGTATAACACTGTAGCCGGCGTTGTGTTTTCGGCGACATATAATTGAGGCGATACCCGAGCGCCCCATTCCTTGGTTCCTTTCAGCCATGAGCGAACAATCCGGTCCACTTCGTTTCCGTACGGTCCGCGGCGAAGACATCGAAGGCATCGCCGAGGTGTGCTACCGCACGGGGTACCACGGGGAGGACCTTACCGGGAGCGGCCGTTTTAACGACCGCCGGCTCTTCGCCCTGCTCTTTTTCCTCTACTACCCTTTATACGAGCCCGAAAACGGCTTCGTAGCCGCCGATAACGCCGGTGCGATCGTAGGCTACTGCCTCGGCACGGCGGATTCGCGCGCACAGGCCGGTCGTTTCCGGAGGCGCATGCTTCCCCGCATACTCCTGCGCGCGCTCGCGGTAAGCTGGTGGAGGCATCCGGAATCGTTCAGTGAGCTTGTTCATTTCAACCGCGTGAATTCCATGCACGGCGGCCTCGACGATCTGTATGATGCTTACCCGGCCCACCTTCACATCAACCTTCTTCCCGCCTGCCGGCGCCGCGGCGCCCGGTGCGAACTCCTGGCGCTTTTTGAATAGAGGGTGCGTTCC
>CAZEAH010000184.1:0-6403 GCA_964510075.1 uncultured Leptospirales bacterium
ATCGTAATGGGCTTCGGCGGGGTAATGGTCAGGCTGTCGCCCTGCTTGCCGTAGATTTTCGCGCCGAGATATTTCTTTGAATTGCTTATAGGCGCCGGGAACTGGTCTCTGATGGAGAGCCCCGCCTGCTGTTCTCCGGACTTGCTGAAGCTCATGTCCTTGTCCGAGTACACCGTGGTCTCGAAATCTTCCAGGGTGATCTCGGAATAAAGCTGATCGCCCGTCACAACCTTGCCCGTATCGGCCGGTTTTTCGGCCGCTTTCTCCTGAGCGAATACGGGCAGCAGCGCCATCGACAGAATAAGCGAAAAGAGTACACTTCGTTTCATGTAATGCATCCCTCCAGTGAATTGATTGGAATCGCGGCTCCCGCCTCAATGCCGCGCTCCTCCCCGCCCTGACCGGCGGTAACCGTGATACTGCGGCGGCGCGGAAATTCCGTTTCAAAGTCTCGCCGTGTACCGGCCGCGGTCATTCGGAATAGTCCTCTTTTCCCGCGTCCGGGAAAAATCCTTGAATATTCCGTTCGCACGACCGCTTAAATAACCGGCAGAGGCGTTGCTCGTTCCATACGCCGGACCGCCTTCCGTTACGGCGAGGGCGGATCGGCCAGGGGCCGGCAACACGTCTAATATAGGTAGCGATCAATGACAAATCAACACGCATGGAGCATACTCCCCGCCCCGGCGTATGTCAATAACTTATCGGAAAGCCCCGCCGACGGGCTTAGCCGATAATTTACCGACGGGATGTATCTTAATGGTTGCATTGGATATCTATATTTTTAATACTGTTCTCTGTGGCACTGCCTTTTTGGAACAGCCGAATGAGAAAATGGGTATATATATCGGTCCTATTTGCGATCGCATGCCTCGCGCCCACGGCGGCGTCGGCCGGGGAGCGCGGGGCCGATTCGGGGTATGAATGGTTCTGGGTCTTCTATGAAAAAGACTCGGCGCATCCGTATACCAGCATTGTGTACCGACCGTTCTATCTGAGGAATTCCTACGGCGGCGGTAAGAGTTTTAAGGCCTCCCTCATGCCGGTGGTGTACTGGGAATACGCGCGTCCCCGAAGTACCGAATGGAAATCGCTTTTCGGGCTCGTCGGTGCGGTCGATTACACCCATACGGACGGCAGGCCGGACTACGATTTCGGTGTCTTCCCGCTGCTGTACTGCGGGGACTCGCCGGACGCGCGCGACCGCTATCTGCTGGTACTGCCGGTCGGCGGCACCGTCAGGGGGAAACTGGGACAGGACCGGATATCTCCCTGGGTATTTCCAGGGTTTTTGCTGTTCTTCCTCTATCCTCCTGCGACCACCTGGCAGGCGCTGTTGTATCTGGCGGCCTCGTTCATCCCGGTCTATGTCGACTATGAATCGCGGGACTACAAAGCGTTCGGCGTATTCTGGCCGCTCATCCAGAGGGGTACAAGCCCCGACCGCGACGATTTCAGGATATTACCGCTGTACGCTCACAATTACAAGCGCGACACCTATGATAATTATTCGGTCCTGCTGATAGGCAATTATCAGAATGTATTTCTAAAGGAAGATACGCAGAAAACGCTTTTCGTGTTCCCCTTTTACGGCAGGCGCTGGAATACCTCCGGTAAAGCTGGAGCGTCAACGCTGTTCTGGCCGTTCTTTTCGTGGGGTTACAACCTGAAGACCGGGGATTACGAACTCAACTTTCCCTGGCCGCTGGTGATGATACAGGAGTGCGAAAATCCGTTCATCCACAAGCGGATCTTTTTTCCCTTCTACGGAAGGTATGTGTTCAGGAACAGCGAAATGTCGTTCGTAACGCCGCTGTATTTCCGGCTGCGGAAGAAAACCGAGTACATGGAGAGCGATTATACCGTCAGCGCGCTCATCGTATGGCGCTTCGCGCGCGACTACCGAGGAAAACCGGATCCGTCGTACGGCAACTCGTGGCGCTATTTCAAGATATGGCCGCTGTTCCAGTACGAGCATGACGACCGCGACAATATGTCCTTCTCCTCGCTCTCGCTTCTCCCGTTTCGCGACCCCGACGGATATGAGCTCCTGTACCAACCGTTCTGGACGCTCTTCGAATACCGGCGGTTCGAATCGGGGGAGAAGCGTCTGGGCCTTCTCCTCCGCACCTATTTTCAGGCCTGGGGGCCGGATTTTATCGACATACGCGTGCCGATCCTGTTCAGCTATCGCAGGGCGAAAGATGAATTGACGAAATGGTCGATTTTGTGTTCCATGTTCGGATATACGCGCGGCGGCGGCGGCGTAACGGTGAACCTGTTCTGGGTTCCGGTCCATATTGCGGGCGGGGGGGCTAAAACAGCGAGCGCTGGTGATGCGGATGCCCCCGGCCCGATGGACCGGCCCGCTTTGTATGGTACCGTTTCACCGCCCGGTGTCTGGGCGAGGGGCGGGCCCGCGCCGGCTGATTACATGCGTTATTCGAAGGCGGTATTCTGATGCTGTTTCGGGGCGGGAGATGAACGGACGGAGAGTCGGCGCCGGCGAAAGACTCGTTGCCTTTTTCGGGCTGATCGGGGCCCGCCTGATCGAGTTCCTCGACCAGGCGGGGTATACCATCCTGCTCCTGGCGCGCGCGTTCTATTATCTCAAAGATGCGCCGTCCAAGGCGCGGGAGATCGTCACGCAGATGTACTTTGCGGGCGTGAAGACGCTCGTGGTCTGCTCGCTCGTGGGGGTCTTCACCGGAATGATCCTGGCGCTCCAGACCGGCATCGAGCTGCAGAACTTCGGCATGCAGTACCAGATCGGGCACCTCATCATCGCTTCCATGACGCGTGAGATGGGACCGTTCATGGCGGCCATCATCCTCACCGCCTCGGTCGGATCGGCCATGGCCGCGGAGATAGGGACCATGAAGGTCTACGACGAGATCGACGCGCTCGAGATGATGTCGATAAGCCCCGTAAAATTCCTCGTCATGCCCAGGGTGACCGCGCTCGCGGCGATGATGCCGGTGGTTTCGGTATATATCATCGTTCTGGCCTGCCTTGGCGGCGCGGTGGTCGCCAATTCGATACTTCACGTTTCGTTCAACGTGTATATCAAGCACCTGTACAAGGGTATACATTTCAAGCCCATTTACGTGGGGCTCCTGAAGGCCTTCGTGTTCGGACTCATCATTTCTGGTGTGAGCTGCGCCTACGGCCTCAGGGCGACGAGCGGGGAGCTCGGAGTGGGGCACGCCACGCGCTCTTCGGTGGTGGCGTCCTTTCTCATGGTGCTCATCATCGGCTATTTCATCACCGCGATATTCTACGGGTGATCATGATAGAATTCATCGACGTTCATAAATCTTTCGGTCCGAAGCGGGTGCTCGCCGGCTTTACCCTGAAAATAGAAAAAGGCGAGAGCTTCGTGATCATCGGCCAGTCGGGTATAGGAAAGACGGTCGCCCTGCGCCACGTGGCCGGTCTGCTCTATCCGGATTCCGGCAGGGTGCTTGTGGAGGGGGTGCAGGTGAACGGCGCGAGGCCGGCGGTCATGCGGAAGCTACGGGAGCGGATGGGCGTTCTCTTCCAGTCGGGCGCGCTGATCAACTGGATGACCGTCGCCGAGAACGTGGCCCTGCCTCTCTCGGAACACCGGCGTTTTCCGAAAAAGGAGATCGAACGCCTGGTGGACGAAAAGCTCGAGCTTTTGGAGCTCACGGACGCCAAATACAAGACGCCGTCGGAGATAAGCGGGGGCATGAAGAAGCGGGTTGCGCTCGCCCGGGTCCTTATGAGCAACCCGGATATCATCCTTTACGACGAACCGACCACGGGCCTGGATCCCGTTATGTCCATGGTGATCAGCGACCTCATACGGCAGATGCAGCGCGATTTCGGCGTCACGTCGCTGGTGGTGACGCACGACATGAAAAGCGCGTTTTACGTGGGAGACCGCATCGGTATGCTCTACGGCGGCGAGCTCGTGCAGGTGGGAACTCCCGACGAGATCATGAATTCGGACAATCAGGTGGTCAGGCAGTTCATTAACGGGGACCTGGAGGGTCCCATCCGGGCGCAGTGAAGCCGCTCCGCGGCCGGCGCCCGTTTAGAGGAGGTATGCACAATGAGAATTAAAAACGAGGTCGCGGTCGGCCTGCTCTTTACGGTCGCCATGATCGTGCTCGGTTATTTCACCATTATGGTGAAGGACGAGATATTCGAGCCGAAAGACTATTATGTTCTGCACGCGGTCTTCTCGAACGTCGAGGGGCTCGAGGTGAAGGACGACGTGAAGGTGAGCGGGGTGCGCGCCGGGGTAGTGGACAGAATAGTGCTCGAGGAGGAGTACATCTCGGTGTACATGAAGATGTACAGCCGATTTGCGATGTTCGAGAATTACCGTATAAAAATCGCCAGCGAATCGGCCCTGGGCGGCAAATACATCGCCGTCTATCCGGGCGAGCGCGAGAGGGGCGGACAGAAATTTCGGGAGATCGATTACCGTACCAATATGAAGGGAATCTCCGGGGACGATCCGATCGCGCTGATCTCGGACCTGGTCAACGAAAACCGGGATAACATCTACACCACCATCCGCAACATCCAGCAGATAACCACCAAACTCAATTCGGGGCAGGGGACGCTCGGGCAGCTCATCAACGACAACCGCGTGCACGAGAACGCGAACGATCTGGTGAGGGAGCTGAGGGATACCATGGAGGACGCGCGCGAGCAGGCCCCCGTGACCAGCTTCATCCGCGCCGCGCTTACGGCCTTCTAGGGCCGCGGCGTTTTTTGCTATTGACTTTTTGCCCCTCTTTTGTAGGCTTTGCCGGGGCGCCGGAAAGGGCGTCCTCGCGGGCGTTGCGCCCGCGCCCGTTAAATTCGGTTTCTCTGGGTCCTCTGCCATGAAATTAAGGAAAACGCTGCCAGCGGCTTCCGTGCTTATCGTGTTCCTCGCCATATCGTTTCAGCAGGCCGAAGCGTATAAGTTCGAATTCATCACCGTCAGCGATGTCGTTAAAAAGATCCGTCAGCGCTTCAGCGGGATCGAGTCCTATCAGGCCTCCTTCCGGATCGTCTCCGAGAAGGCCGGCAAGAAGACGCAGCAGAGCGGTACGGTGCGCTATAAATCGCCCGACAGGATGCTCGTCGAGTTCGACCAGCCGCCGGGGCAGAAGATCATCACCACCGGTTCGACCATGTGGGTGTATATACCTTCGATGAACGTGGTGGCGGAACAGGACCTCAAATCGCAATCCGAATCTATTTTCGGCGCCGGGAGCAGGAGCGGTCTTCAGCGGCTTTTCACCATGTACCATTACAAGTTCGCCTCCCGCGAACAGCCTGAAACGCAGAAGGACGGCTCGAAAAAATACACGCTCTTCCTCCAGATGAAGGAAAGCAGGAGCGGTTTCAGGACCCTCAGGCTGTGGGTGTCCGAGGACTACATGATCACGCGCGCGGAGGGAGAGACCTCCGCCGGCAAGAAGGTCGAGATCGATTTTTCGAATATACGGACGGACGTGGACCTGCCGAACGGCATATTCAAGTTCGAACCACCGTCACGGGTCAGAGTAATCAAGAATCCAATGATATCCGAGGAGTGAGGAAGTGGATACGATAGGCGAAAAACTGAGAAGCACCCGCGAGGCCAGAAAGCTCAGCCTCAAGGACGTCGCCAAGGACACCAATATATCGGTTCAATATATCGAGGCGCTTGAAAACGAGGAGTTCGACCGCTTTCCCGGCGAGACCTACGTTACCGGCTTCATGAGAAGCTACGCCGAATACCTCAAGCTGGACGCCGACGAGATCATCCAGCATTACAAGGCGTTCAAAATAGGGGAGAGCGCGACCCCCCTGGAGGAGCTCACGCGACCCACGCGCACGCCCGTGTTCGCCAACATTATGGCGCTGTATCGCCAGTACAGGAACACGGTATACGTGGCCGGGGCCGCGCTCGGGGTCCTGCTCATCATCTGGATGTTCGTTTCGCTTTTCTCCTCGAGCATAGACACCGGCGGGGGCGACTCCATCACCAGCATCCAGGACGAATACAACAAGTCGAAGCAGAACATCGGGATAGAGAACATACGCAATCTTCAGCTTGCCAACGACAGCGGATTTACCCTCCTGTACGGAAACGAGGCCGTTCAGTTCATGGTGGACAACAAGGAGGCGCTCCTTCTCCTGAAGGAAATTCGCAAGGATTCGGTGCTGGTCGAGATACTTCCCGGAGAGCGGACCGAGACCCTCGAAATGGACAAGCCGCTCACCGTGAGGCTTTCGGATTTCCCGCGTGAAGTTGTGTTTACGCTGAAGGGCCTTACCGAAAACAGGGCGAAAATACAGATCGCGCTGGGCCAGAAACCCGAGGTCGAGGCGAAAGACGTTGCCGTAGAGAAGGGCGCGGACGTCAATGTCGACAACACGCGCGTTATGGCGC
>CAZEAH010000185.1:0-6401 GCA_964510075.1 uncultured Leptospirales bacterium
GGGTGAAGGTGATGTACTGCATCTCCTCGGCACGTGCGTCGGTTCTGGTGGTTTCCATGAGTCCTCCCCTAAAAAAATGTGGTACTCCCCTCTTCCTGCTCCGCCCCTTCGCGCATCTCGCCCAGCAGGGAGAGCAGCATCATTCTCCTGTAATCGCCCTGTTCGCCTGCGTCGGCGACGCTTTGCTTTATCGCCTCTATCTCACCCGCCCCGCCGGACCGAAACGCGACTTCTCCCGCACACGGCGCGGCCTCGATCGCCGCTCTCACGTCGTCGAGCGACGCCCGGATTCCCCGCAGGCGTGAGAAACGCTCTTCCTCCTGCCCTATGAAATGCAGAAAATGCGCGCTCTTCTCGTCGATCTGCTCGAGCACCTGCCGGTACTTGGCGCGCGACTCGGCCACCCGGTCGGCCACGTTCCCTATGGCCTCCATGCCCTCGCGCAGTCGACGCTCCTCGAACTCGAAGCTCGTGCTGTAGCGCTCCATGTCCGAGCGCATGGCGTCCATCACCTCGCCGTACAACTCGTTCAGCCCGTCGACGATCCGTTTGATCTCCCTGGGAAGCGAGCTCACCTCCGCGAGGGTGCCTTCCAGCGCGGAACGAAGCTCGTGGTGCCGCGCGAGCTCTATCCTGGTTATCATGGTGATGATTTCAAAACGGCGCGCGATGGCGCCGATCTGATCGAAAAACTCGCCGAAGCCCGACACTATTCCGAGCACCCTGCCCGCCGTGTCGTACAGCGCGCGCCGTCCGCCGATGATCTTTTCTATCGCCGTGCTGAATCCTTCCCGTATCGTCTCTATCCGGCCGTAGATGGCGTCCATTCCATGCAGGCTTCGGGGTATCGTCGAGCGTCCCTCCTCCCCCGCGAAGCTCGAGCCCGTCAGGATATCGCGCACCCCGGAAAACCCCTTCGACGCCTGCTCCATTATCATGTCCAGATTACGCGCGATCGTTTCGACCTTCATGCTCATCATGGCGAGCGAGGCACACGTCAAGCGCCCCGGCCCGAGGTCATCGAGAGCGCCGCGAAAATACGTCTGAAAACCGGAGGCGAGCTCGTCGGCGAGGAAGATTATCTTCTCGATATCCTGCCTGAGCACGTCCTCTATGCTTATGCGGTCGATAACGCCGCGGATGGACGAGTCCACGCCGTCCATCGCCCCGACCATGCGTATGACGTCATCCGCGGCGCTTACGAGCTCGTTTGCCGTCGCCTCGAACATCTCGTCAGACACGGTTCTGAAACGGGTGAGATACCGTTCGTAGGCTTCCGCCTGTTCTTTCCTCATCGCGCCGAATTGTTCGAATGACCGGTTGAGGTCCTGTATCAGCGCGGCGAACCTGGAGGACACCTCGTTCGCGTCCCGGGAGAGGTTTCCCATCTCGTACGATATGCGGGCAAGGGCCTCGCCCTCGATCCCGGTCTTCTTCGAGATGATCATGGTGTTGACCGAGTGTATCTCGATCGCTTCTATGATGTCGATGATCTCCTCGACCCTGCGAGGGATCTCGAAACTGCGCTCTATCCCCGCCAATACGTCATTCGTTATCTCTTCATCCGCGCGAAGGACGTCCAGGCTCTGCGCTATGATTCCCTCTATCTCCCTCTTCTCGGCGTTTATGACCCTGTTCAGAAAAGAGTCATCCCCCCCCTCGCCTTCTATCGCGTAGAAGTACTTGATATGGGGAAAAACCATCGACCTGAAATCCCGCATGCGCAGCGCCGCGCGGATGAGAAACTCCCGCGTATCGCCGAGTATGGCCTTCGCGTTGTCCCTCAGATGCTCGAACGTCCCGCGTATCCCGCGTACGGTTTCCGGCGGCACGAGAGCGTCGACGGATGACGCTTCAAGCGGCTGCATTTGTTCGACGGTCACTGTCGCCACCTTCTACACCTTCATGATTGCGTCGGGAATCTTTTCAAGCGACAGGACCTGTTCCGCCCCGCCGCGCTTTATCGCCTCTTTGGGCATGCCGAAGACCACACAGCTCTTCTCGTCCTGGGCGATCGTCTTCGCGCCGGCGGTGCGCATCTCGAGCATCCCGGCCGCGCCGTCGTCTCCCATGCCGGTCATGATGATACCGAGCGTATTCGCTCCTGCGTTCTTGGCGGCTGAACGGAACAGCACGTCGACCGAGGGACGGTGCCGGCTTACCAGCGGACCGTCGTTTACCGTAACGTAATATTCGTCGCCCCTGCGGTTAAGCAACAGATGGCGGTTTCCGGGCGCAATGAGCGCCTGCCCGGAACGCACCAGGTCGCCGTGTGCGGCCTCCTTCACCTCTATCTCGCAGATGTCGTTCAGGCGCTCGGCGAACGCCTGCGTGAACTTTTCGGGCATGTGCTGAACGATTACGATACCGGGAGACTCTTTCGGCAGTGCCGTCAGTACGTACTCTATCGCCTGTGTCCCCCCGGTCGAGGCGCCGATGGCCACCACACGGTCCTTTGTCCGGGCGACGGTCCTGCCGTCCCAGGGGCTCAGTACGCTGTCTGCCGTCAGCTTGGGGCGTATCTTGATATCGGCGGTTTTGCGCTCGGGGATTCTGGCCACCTTCGCCTGCGCGGCGGACTTTACGGCGTCGGTCAGCATGGTGACCGAATCGTACAGAAATTTCTTGAGCTCGAGCGAGGGCTTGGACAGGACCTCGACGGCTCCCGCGGCCATGGCCTGCATGGCGATCTTTCCGTGCGCGGTGAATATGATTACCGGCGTCGGGCGCCTGGCCATTATCTCCTGTAAAAATGTTATTCCGTCCTTGCGGGGCATCTCCACGTCGAGGATGATGACGTCCGGCCACTCCCGGTTGAAGTGGTTTTCGGCGAACACCGGGTCCGACGAAGCGCCGATCACGTTGATATCGGGATCTGAGCCGAGTATCTCGGTGAGCGCCTGCCTGAGGAGCGCGGAATCGTCGACGATGTGTACCTTTATTCCTCCCTTTTTACCCATACGTTTCCGCTCCACAGATCGAATATTATATTGTGCGGTCTGGTACCGCCTATCCGCGCCCTGCGGATATGAAATCCGTGCCTTTTCAACAGTTCCTCGCCCGCAACAATATTTTTCGCCCCGATATCGAGCCGCCGACCCTCGACGTCGGGAAACATGTTGGACCCTCCGAACATCTTGACATGATACTCGCCCGGCGTGGTACCTGCCTGCCGTATCTCCCTTAAAATCATCCGTACCGCGTCGCTTCCGTACCGTGGATCGAGCTCCTCACCCGCGTCTTCCCGCTTGTAGGCCAGAATGTAATGGCACATCCCGCCGATGTTTTTTTTCGGGTGCCACACGCACAGCGCGACGCACGAACCCAGGACAGTACGAATCCTGGTAAAGGCGTCGCTCCAGTAGAACTCTCCCGGCTGGAGAAAAATCTCCAGCACGTAGTCGGGGGCGGGAGGCAGCTTCATGGTTTGCGGTAAACCGACGGCGCCTCTTTTACGTACTTTCCCTCCGACTCCACAAGGCTTTCCGTGTGTCCTATCATAAGGTATCCGCCCTGTTTAATCAACGGATAAATCCGGTCAAGAACCTCCCGCTTCGTGGCGTTATTGAAATAGATCATAACGTTTCTCAGGAACACCGCGTCGAAAGTCCCTATCGGCGGCAGGGGCCTGTTCAGGTTTATGGTCCTGAAATCCACGCTGCGACGCAGGCTCCTGTCGATCAGCATCCGACCTTCCTGGGAGCGCACGCCCCGCATGCAGTATTTCTTCCGAAAGGACTCGGGTATGTCTTTTATGCTCTCGATCGGATAGACGCCCCTCTTCGCCTTGCGGACAACGTCGTCGTTCGCGTCCGAGCCCAGGACCTCCCAGGCGCGGCCGGCGATTGAATTGTCGAGCACCATGGCGATGCTATAGGCCTCCTCTCCGGAAGAGCATGCGGCGCTCCACACCCTGAATGTACCCGTGTCCCGGCGGGCCGGCAAAACGCGCCCGGACAGAAAGGTGAAATGGTCCGCTTCCCTGAAAAAATGCGTTTCGTTGGTGGTGAGCAGGTTGAGCAAAACGCGCAGCTCTTCGCCGTTGCGTGCGTCGTGCGCCATCTCGAGATAGTCCGCGTAGTTCGTCAGCCGGTAGTGGCGAAGGCGCTTCATGAGCCTTCCGGCCACAAGCGACTTTTTTTCGTCCGAAAGATGAATGCCCATCTCCCGGTACAGAAGGTCCCTGAACAGTGCGAACTCGGCGTCGCTCAGCGGGCGCCACCGAGGCACCGAGGTCTCCGAAAGCGGATTGAACCCGTTCATATCCCCCACCTCCTTACATTACTGCCGCGCGGTCCCGGGAATCATTGCCTGGTACGCCGCGCGCGCCGCCGTCGCATGACCGGCATTCTCGGCCTGCAGTTCGTCTATGTCGAGCACGCGGTCCAGGTTGAGCAGTATGACGAAGCGGCCGTGGGTCTTGCCGATTCCCTGGATAAAGTCGGTGCGTATCTTCGCGCCGAAGCCCGGGGTCTGCTCGGTGTTCTCGGGCTGGATGTCGACAACCTCGTGCAGGGCGTCTATGAGCAGTCCCATGGGGATTCGCTCCTCCTGCCGCTCTATCTCGACCACGACTATGCACGAAAGCCTGGTTATGGTGCTCCTGTAGCCGTAAAACCTGGACGAGAGGTCGACGATCGGCACGACGCTGCCGCGCAGATTCAGCACGCCGCGGATCGACTGCGGCGCGAGCGGGACCCTGGTCACCTGGCCGTACTCGATGATTTCCTTGACGTTGACGATATCGATGCCGTATTTCTCGCTTCCGATGAGGAAGCTTAAATATTTACGGGCGTCTCCGGCGGTCTTTATATCATCCATGTTTCACCTCACACTGTCGCGCCTTCTTTCTCCGCGAGCGATTCGATCGTCATAATCATGCGCGGCACGTCGAGAATATAGGCGACCTCGCCGGTCCCCATAATGGTGGAGCCGCTCAGCCAGTGCATGGTGCCGAACACCTTCCCCATGGGCTTTATGACCGTCTGGAACTTGCCCACCAGCTTGTCGACCACAAGCCCCGCCTTCTTCCGGGCGTACTCCACGACGATCACGTTGCCGCGCGCCGGGGGTTCTCCCTCCTCCCGGAAAAAATCGCGGAGGCTGAGGAACGGAAGCACGGAACCGCGCAGGTTCATAAAACTTCCGCCCTCCATGCCCTCGAAATCCTCCCGCGCGAATTCCACGCACTCCACCACCATGTCAAGCGGCACCACATAGGTGAGCTCGCCGACCCTGAACATGAACCCGTCGATGATCGCTATGGTAAGCGGGAGCTGGATTCGAACGGTCGTCCCCACGCCGTCCTGGCTCTCCACATCGACCACGCCGCGCAGCGACTCGATGTTGCGCTTGACGACATCCATCCCGACTCCGCGGCCCGAAATATTGGTGACCTTTTCCGCGGTCGAAAAACCGGGCTTAAAGATAAGCTGAAGAATTTCCGTCTCCGAAAGCTGCTGCCCCGCCGTTACCAGTCCGCGTTCGACGGCCTTGGCGCGTATCCTTTCGCGGTTGAGCCCGCCGCCGTCGTCGCTGACCTCTATGACAATACTGCCGGTTTCGTGATAGGCGTGCAGGCGTATGACTCCGCGCGCCGGACGTCCCTGGGCGCGCCTGGCATCGGGCGTGCCGATACCGTGGTCGATCGCGTTCCGTACGATATGCATGAGCGGATCGCTGATCTTCTCGGTGATCGTTTTGTCGAGCTCGGTGTCGGCCCCGCTTATAACAAGGTCGATCTCCTTGCCCTGCTCGCGGCTTAGGTCCCTCACCACTCGCTCGAACTTGCGGAAGGTCTCTCCTATCTGAACCATCCGCATGTTCATGGCGCCTTCGCGTATCTCCTCTATGAGGCGGGACATACGGTCGGCCGACTCCATCAGGTCGCCGTCGCCGTTCTGCGCCGCGAGCTGTTTTACGTTCTCTCCTGCGGTAACGAGCTCTCCGACGAAATTGATGAGCTGGTCGAGCTTTTCGCCGTCGATCCGCATCGAGCGCTTGTTCTTCTCCTCCACGGCCCGAATCTGCTTCTGTTTTTCAAGCGCGGCCTCGACAACCTCTCTGGGCGCGATTTTCTGCTCCACGATGATCTCGCCGATCCGCGGCGGCTCCCCGTCGCCGGCGACCGCCTCGCTCTGGATGGCCAGCACCGCGTCGAGCTCCGCGCGCGTGATGGTGCCGCTCTCAATAAGGATCTCGCCGATGTTCATCGGGTTTTCCGGGAGCTCCTGGATGAGCTTTTTATAAAGATCGATACTGCTGTGCGGCGGGATGATGCGGATCTGGCAGTCGTCCCGCACGAACTCGAACGCGTTCTCTATGGCCTCTTTCGTCGTCTCGGCGTTAAAATCGATCTCGAACCCGAGGTAGCACAGCTCCGCATCCATGGATTCGATCGG
>CAZEAH010000186.1:0-6394 GCA_964510075.1 uncultured Leptospirales bacterium
GTCGTACGCCATGGCCAGGAGCACCTCGGTGTCGACCCATTCGGCCCGGAAGCGGCCCGCGTCGTCGTGATACTGGTGCACCCTGCCGTGAAACTTGACGGGATAGAGAAATTCCGGTCGCGGGGACTCCCAGGGATTTCCGAACCTCAGCCAGTTGTCCGGCGTCTCGACCTGGTAGCCGTTGATGATGCGCTGGAAGAAAATGCCGTAGTCGTAGCGGATGCCGTACCCCACGGCCGGGATTTCCAGCGTGGCGAGCGAGTCCATGAAACAGGCGGCGAGCCGCCCCAGGCCGCCGTTGCCCAGTCCCGCGTCCCATTCGAGGTCCGCCAGGGCGTCATAGGAATAGCCGAGCTCTTCCACGGCGCGGCGCATATTCTCCGACAGCCCGAGGTTGATGAGGCTGTTTCCGAGGGCGCGCCCCATGAGGTATTCCATGGACAGGTAGTATACGCGCTTGACGTCGCGGTCGTAATAGGTCTGCTGGGTCTCTATCCAGCGCTCGATGAGCCGGTCGCGCACCGTGAGCGCCAGGCTGTGGAAGAGGTCGCGCTCCGTCGCCGAGTACTCGTCCTTCCCGCGCGAAAACTCCAGGTGGTTGACGAAGGAGACCTTGAGCGATTCGACGTCGGTCCCCTTGAGCTCGTTGGTCGACGGGGTGAGGTTCGGATTCGGTTTCTTTTTAGGGGTCATGGGCGCCTCCTCTTGTCTCCTATCATATACCGGCATCGCGAAGAAAGGCAAATCAAAATAATGGCCCGTCATGCGAACCGTTCACCCGGCCCTGTACAGTCCGGACCGCGCCCGGCCGATACCCTCAATCGATGATCCCCGCCTCCCCCATCGCCGCATAGAGCGCCTCCTTCCGGTAACGCGCGTCCTCAGGCGTGCGGATGTCCATGTTGATCGCAAAGAACCACGTATCGTCGTCGGTCTCGATCCATCCGACGAACCACCCCGTCTGCGGTTTCAATCCCATGGCCCATCCGGTCTTGCCGCATATGGTGAAGGCATCGGCCGATTCGACGCGCATAATCCGCTCGAGAGTTTCATAATGCGCGCGTTCGAAGCGGTACGTTCTCGCGCGTATCTTCATGAGGACGTCGACCTGTTCCCGCGCCGATATCCGCAGCGAGCCGTCCAGCCAGAAGGAGGCGACATCGTTTCCCGGCGAGGCGTTGCCGTAGCCCATCTCCTTCAGGTAACGCGCGTAGGCGGTACGGCCCACCTTTCGCGCCAGATCCTGGTAGCACCACGCGCAGCTCGACCGGAAGGCGTCATCCAGGTTCATATCTCTGTTCCAGGCCGGTACGCCCCTTTCGGCCCCGTCCCAGCGGAACATCATGTCCGCGGTCGCCGCCTTTTCCTGAAGCGCGATGAGGGTGTTCGGGATCTTGAAGGTGGACGCGGGACACAACCGCTCGGCGGAGCGCTTCTCGTTGTACACGTACTCCTTCCCCGTTTTAAGCGAACGCAGTACGACCGGGCCCTCGAGGCCGCGGGCGCGGAAGAATCCCTCCATGAAGCCTGCGGGTTTCGCGTCCACGGACGTTACGGCAAGGAGCGCCATGATGATGGTCAATCGTTTCATTTCACGATGCGCGGGAGCATGCCCGCCTTCCTCCACAGAGATATGGAATGGAGTTAACGCCCGGCGGCGCGAATGTCAAGCGGGACAATGGGGGTATAACAGCGAGCGATGGGCGGGATCGTGCGTACATGCTCGCTGAACCCGGCGGAAAATATAGGCATCTCCGATGGGCCGTCTGCACACCGGATACAGCAGTCGCCATATTACACGCAGTATGGCGACCCTCGGGCCATAACAGGCACGATTAACAACACCGCGGCATAGCCATGACTTTTTGCATACGCGTACCGCGAAACGACCGGCGCACGCGATGAGGCTTTCCCCTGTTCTGACCGGTGTATTTCACATAAAAGGTCGCTATTATATCGAGAACAGCAGGAGGGCCGAAAAAGTAATCCCATGGAAGCTGTCCCATACACCGGGATCACCACTCTGGCCACCATCATCCGAGCGCTGGAGCTTCACTCCCTGGTACCGGTAGCCTATCTGAAACAGTATTTTGTCCCGGGCCAGAAGGGAGATACTGGCTTCCATGTTGACCCCGAGTTTGTTTTTAAAGCTGGACGATTCCCTTTCCACCGCCCCGGTGAGGTTGTTGGTGGCCTTCGATTCGAATTCGGGCATCATATAAATCACGCCCGTTTGAAGACCGAAAAACGATTTTTCCGAAAACGGCACCACAAAACCGAGCCCGGCCGTGGGAGTATGTGAATAAATCGTTATTTCGACATCGGAGTTAATCGGAGCAATGAACATTTCTGGTAGAGGATTCGTCCTTATAATACTTCCGCTGATGCCGATCTTATTCTCCAATCGCTGATACTTGTATCCGGCATATACTTTCATCCGTGTGGAAACGCTACGGGAAATCGCTATATCAATTTCTTTTCGTTGCAGTTCAACGTTATAATTGATTTCGTTTCTGCCGTCCCAGCCCACACCGACAACAGTGCCATTCGCTGATGTATCATAATTAAAGGGAACCTCTAAAAATTAAAACTTTTAGCAATATCAGAAATCGTAACCCTTGATTTAATCAGGAGTTGCAACTTTATCAACCTCAAAAATGTTAATTAATAGAGGTTCCCTAAACATACTGAGATACATGAACGCCAGGCTGAAAGCTTATATCCGGTCATCGGTCTGATAAGCCACAACCGGCCCCGCCAGGAATCCTTTCCCCGTCTCTTTACTGCTGGCTGTAGTACTCACCGTACCCGGAAGGCCCTGTTCAATTCCTTCATCGACGGCATCGTCCACTATCTCCGAAAACCTGTTCGGGGCCCCGTTCCAGAAGGCATACCATCCCTTCAATCCCACCATCAGGGTTCCGGCATAGGCCCCGCCGGAAAAAAGCACGATCATTACCGTCACACAAATACATCGGATAACCCCTGAACCGTTACATTCCTCCCGGTAATTTTTTGTCTGTACTCATATTTGACTTCTGCGGCACTCTATATCATAGCGTCATCGGCACGCCGAGCCCCAGCTTGCCCAGGTTTTCCTTCGCTTTCCGGTAACCGCTGTCGTACTGAAGCGCTTCTTTAAAGCTGTCTTTTGCCTCTTTCTTCAGTTCCGTAATAGTTTTACCGCGCCCCATGTCCTTCTTTACCTTTTCAAGTACCGTGATCGTTTCGACCTTTTCCTCACCCCGGTAGTTCGCGAGGGAGGCGTTTACGACCTTTGTATCGATCCGTTTCATCACCTTCTCCCTGGTCTCTTCATTCAGTGCGTGCTCGAGACCGGAGGTGATATCGACGGCTATCTTGTTCTGCAGCTCGAAGAAATTATCCAGCGGCCCGCGCGCCGAGACCTGGTAGCGGAGTTCGCCGGTTTCTACCGAAAGGACCTTGGCGTTGATGTGCAGGGTCTCCTTATGCACCGTGAACGACCCCATTACCATGTAGCGCGCGTTCAGCAGATTGCCCAGCTTGACCGCGCTGGCGGGATCGGTCGCGCCGAGCAGCTGAAACTCCTGTTCTTTGAGCACCCTGTTGATCATGTATTCGCGGGATATCACCTTGAACGCGGGTACGATCCCCAGCGATTCCATAATCATATCGGGAATGCCCATGCGCCACGGTTCGTATTGCTTCGTGCCTATTGAACGGTCTTCGAACCTTACCACCGAAATGACCGCCTTCCCCGTCCCGGGATCTTTTTGCGGCAGGAACACGCCGCCGCTGGCAAAGGGCGGCCTAAAGGAAGAGTGGAGCACGGTCAGCATAAGCGCAAGTGCGAGCAGGCCTTTTCTCATGGTTCTGATAATTCCTCCTTGATGGACGCTCAATTCTACACCGTGCTTAATGCCTGCGATTTACGCCAACAAAGCATAATGGAAGCCGCAATACAGTCCCCAGAAAAAACCGCTCGAGACTTCCTGTTTCG
The DNA here is from genome assembly GCA_964510075.1 of uncultured Leptospirales bacterium. Taxonomy (GTDB): domain Bacteria; phylum Spirochaetota; class UBA4802; order UBA4802; family UBA5368; genus MVZN01. The sequence continues at coordinate 3,983 of CAZEAH010000186.1, forward strand.
ATCATATATGAAGGAAATTAATCATATAGGCCAAACCGGCGCATCGTACTAAAGTACTAGAGGGCTGTTTTTGTGTGTCAGCCGCGTAACCTCGATCCATTTATAAGTGAGTTTTTAATGCATATAAGACTCTTGACATAACCCCGATTATGCTTAATACTCACGTTTGCACTGTTCCTTCACAGTCTGACGATGGCGGTGGGAAGGGATGAACCTGAATTTTCTGTCGCTGATCGCCGCGCTCGCGGGCGCGGCGAACCTGCAGCTCGGCTTCTACGTCTGGGTGAACGGCCCAAGAACGAGGCTTCGAGGGCTTTTTTTCGGGATGGCCTTTCTTCAGGCTGTATGGTGCTTTATCGGCGTGATCCTGTTCTCCGCTCCGGACCACGAAGCCTTCATGACATGGTACAGGGCCGGCTCCCCCTTCTACATCGCCTACTATCCGCTCACCCTGCATTTTTTCCTGGAATTCACCGGCTCAATCAGGCATCGGGCCGTCCTCCTCCCCGTCCTGTATCTGCCCGCGGTCGTCATCGTGGCGGGCTTCCTCACCGACGCCTCATCCATCCAGATATTCGAACGGCAGGGTGAATTCTGGACGTTCACATTCAATACCAGCACCTGGCTCTACTGCCTGTATATGGCCTATTTTTTCTCCTGTTTTCTGAGGGTCGCACTGCTTCTTTTCCGGTGGCGGCGGCGCACCGGGTCCCGGCGGGAAAAGCACCAGGCGACGGTCATGCTCGGCGCGCTCGCCATTACCCTCACCCTGGGCCTGCTGGAGGCCGAACTCCTGCCGCTTCTGGGCGTTTACCGCTCCCTGGGTCTCGCGCCGATCGTATTTCTCGTATGGACCTTCGGCATCGCTCTGGCCATCCTCCGCTATAAACTGCTCTCGATCACGAGCGCGCAGCTCAGCAGGGATGTCGTCGGCTGTATCGAGGAGCCGCTCCTGCTTCTCGACTTGGAGCGCAGGGTGACGATCGCGAACCGCGCCGCCGGTGAGGCGCTCAACATCCCGTACGACGACCTGAGGGGAAGGCTCTTCACGGAACTGGTCGCCGAGCGAGAATGGACCGACGGGGCCCTCGCCGAGGTGCTTGCCGGCGGCAGGGACCGCGTCGTCGGCAGGGTGCGGTTCCTGAATTTCGACCACGGCACCGCCTTCCACGACATCAGGATCTCCCGCGTCACGGACGGGTTCGGCGACCTGCTCGGCGTGATGGTCCTGGGCCGCAGGGTGGAGGGATTTGAGGCGCTCAGATCGCGCCACCGTATAACGGCGCGCGAGATGGAGGTCCTCCAACACATGCTGGCGGGAAGGTCCAACGCTGAGATCGGACACACTCTGGGGATGAGCGAGCGCACGGTGAAGACCCACATCACCAGCATCTTCAACAAGCTCGGCGTGGACAGCAGGGCGCAGCTCGGCTATATGCTGAAGGATTATCCTCCGCCTCACGGCTTCCCCGAGGAAAGCACCCCGTCGGTACTGCAGCACGGCCCGCGGCTTTTGATAAAACGGCACCGGGCTGAGTGAGTCCGGAGATACCGGAATTCCATGCCCGCTTCGACCCGCCGCGCAACGACCGCGAAATAATTGTCTTGCAATACATGACCTTCGGGCCCCACCATTACCGCACCGGCCCCGCGCGGCCGTCATTTCCAAATAACGGAGGCACCCATGAGAGCGCACCTCATCCCCGTTCCGTTCGCGCTGATCGGTATCGCCGTCTACTGGCAGGCGCGCTGGACCAACGACATCGCGACCGTTATGGTCGTCCAGCCGCTCATCACGATTCTCTGCATCGCGACGGCGCTTCTCTCGCTCCGCCGCGCGGGCGTCAACCGCCGCCTGACGGCCTTCGTGACCGCCGGGTTGGCGATCGCGCTGTTGGGAGATTTCCTGAACATCGACATGACCGATCCCTACGTGGTGATGCGCGGGCTCGTCATCGCCGTCATCGCCTACCTGACCTACGCGGTCGGCTTCACCATCATCAGCGGATTCCAGAAACAGGACCTCTATGTGGGGGCCGCCGCGCTCGTCGTCTACGGCGCGCTGATGTCGTACCTGAAGCCATTCCTGGGAGACATGCTCATACCCGCTCTCATCTACGGGCTGGTGCTTCCCTTCGTGGTGACGCGCGCCGCATCGACGCTCTTCGGCACCGCTCTCGGCCGGACTCAGGCCGTGCTTCTAACAATCGGCACGTTCATGCTCTATTTCGGCGACATCGAGTTCGCTTTGCACAGCTACGCGAAGATAATGCCCATGCTCTTCGGGCCCATACTCTATTCAGGCGGTCAGCTCGTCATTTCGCTCGCGCCGTCGTATCCGAAAGGCGACAACAATAAATAGACTTGTTGCATAACTCCTATCTTTTTGCTAAATAATAATTCCATAAACCA
>CAZEAH010000187.1:0-6384 GCA_964510075.1 uncultured Leptospirales bacterium
GGTGCTTCATCCCCTCCACGTCCTTTTCGCTAAGGAAGAATTCGAGATAGCGGAGGGCTTTAAGGAGCGAGCGGTACAGGTGTCTGATCGAACCGTGCATCTCAGAGAAGAAAATGAAGCGCATCCTTCGGTCGTCCTCGCCCAGCATCTCGAAAATCTCCCTTCCCGCCGTGTCGAGCTTGGACTGGTAGTATGACAGCGAGCGCGGATAGTTGGTGAGCTCGCGATGGTTGTCGATGACCTTCTCGATCCTCCGGATGCCGTCGATGTCCAGGTTCCTGAAAATGCCCGCCAGGGTCGACGCGTCCATGCGCTCCGTTTCGGGGACCACCTTGGAATTCTTGATGTTCATCATTATTCCGTTAAGACGATCCCGGTGCGTTTTCATCATTTCCAGGCAGCGGTTGATGAACGCCGTGGGGTCGAATACCGCCTCGTCCGATTCGTCGAAACCGTCGCCGTTTTCCGGTAATTGAGCGGCCCCAGGGCCGGCTGTCTGCCCCTCCTCCCTGGCGAGGTGTTTCTGCTGCGCCATGCGCTGCTGGTAATAGGGGGCCGTTTTGGCGGGCGTGCGGATTATCTTGATGATCTCGATCTTTCTGTTTTCGCGGTTGTAGCGCAGTCCGAACATATTGCCGTGGCTGTCGATATAGCGCTTGTTGAGGTCGTATACGGTGGCGCGCGAGGGATCGACCTCCGAAATGTCGTTGATCCTGATGAATTGCGTCTTCATGATTTCGTTAAGGCCGACTCGTCGATCTCCTCGATGAGCTCGGAGAACTGCACCGCGATGTAGGCGTCCTCCTTCACCTTGACCGCGGCGTATTTCCGCGCTATCTCGGAGGGGTTGTTTTTTAAAAGCCCGGTGCGGACGATGGTTCCCGGCACCTCGTATTTCGCGGTCTTCGTCCGGAAACGGAGACGTACCGGCATGTTGATGGCGACCCTGGTATCCGTCACAAGGAAGGCTCCGCCGCGGCTGAGGTCCAGCATGTGGCCCTTGCATTTAACGGGAGCGGACGAATCGATATCGATTTTTTCGGGATCGCCCTCGAAGTAATCGAACTCGATTTTTTCGAAACACTGGTGGCGTCTATACACCCTCTTTTCACTCATCGAGAGCACCTTCCCGTTGCGTCGGATATTGATGATGCCGGCACATGTATAGTGCCTGTCGGGCCGGATGTCAAGCCTTGTTTTCGACCGGCCGTCGTTTCGCGGCGTCATGTAACATCCATGTAAAATAATCGAATACCGGACCGATGGAAAGAATAATTATTGCCCGCGGACCGATTATGTCACGATATGGATAATCCCAACTGACAGGTTCCTTCCAATGACCGGTAAAAATACTCGTTTCATCTTCGTAACGGGGGGTGTGTGTTCCTCCCTCGGAAAAGGTATCTCCACCGCCTCCCTCGGCCTGCTCCTCGAGGGGCACGGGTACAGGGTGTCGGCGGTCAAGATGGATCCCTACATCAATATCGACCCCGGCACCATGAGCCCCTTCCAGCACGGCGAGGTCTACGTCACCGAGGACGGCGCCGAGACCGACCTGGACCTTGGTTATTACGAGCGCTTCACGAGCGCGCGCCTCACGCGGAAGAATTCGGTCTCGACCGGGCAGATCTATTATACGGTGATAGAACGCGAGCGCCGCGGCGATTACCTGGGCCGGACGGTACAGGTAATACCGCACATCACCGACGAGATAAAGAGGCGCGTGTACGACGTGGCCTCGGACGAGGACCTCGATTTCCTGCTCGTCGAGATCGGCGGAACGGTGGGCGACATCGAGTCGATCCCCTTCCTCGAGGCCATACGGCAGATACGCCAGGAACTCACGCCCAGGCGGGTGCTCAATGTCCATCTTACGCTCATCCCCACCATCACCGTTGCCGGCGAGGCGAAGACCAAGCCGACCCAGCACTCGGTCAAGGAGCTCATGGAAATAGGGATCATTCCGGACATCCTGCTCTGCCGCACGAACCGGGCCCTCACCGACGACATGCGGAGTAAAATCGCGCTCTTCTGCAACGTCTCCGAGCGAAACGTCATCTCCGCGGTCGACATCAAGAGCTCGATTTACGAGATACCCTACATGCTTCACGCCAACGGCTACGACGAGATCGTCCTGGAACACTTCGGCCTGCAGAACAACGCGATCGACATCGCCGCGTGGGACAGGTTCTACGCGGCGCTCACCAATCCGCGCCGTACGGTCCGTATAGCGGTTGTCGGCAAGTATATCGCGCTGCAGGACGCCTACCGGTCGATCTACGAGGCGCTCCTTCACGGCGCCGTGGCGAACGAGGCCGCGCTGGAGATCGTACGCATCGACTCCGAGGACATCGAAAAGTCGTGCGACGGCGGACACGAACGGCTTTTTCAGGGAATCGACGGTATCCTGGTGCCAGGCGGCTTCGGCAACCGGGGCATAGAGGGCAAGGTGGCCGCGATCGGATACGCGCGCACGAAGGGCATACCGCTCTTCGGCATCTGCCTCGGCCTCCAGTGCGCGGTGATCGAGTTCGGGCGCAACGTCTGCGGCCTCGAAAACGCCAACTCCTCGGAGTTCGACCCCCGCACGCCGAACCCGGTCATTTCGCTGCAGGAAGAGCAGGAGATCATCGACAGGATGGGGGGGACCATGAGGCTCGGCGCCTACCTCTGCGAATTCAGGGAGGGAAGCGTCATCCGCGGCATCTACGGTACCGCGTCCGCAATGGAGCGGCACCGTCACCGATTCGAGTTCACGCTGAAATACCGGGATATCTACGAAAAGAACGGCATGATCGCCAGCGGAATCCACCCGAAAAACAGCCTGGTGGAGACCGTGGAGATTCCGTCGCATCCGTGGTTCGTCTGCACCCAGTACCATCCCGAGTTCAAATCGAAACCGACGGCGCCTCATCCGCTGTTCAGGGACTTCGTGCGCGCCGCCATAGCGAACGCCGGAAGCCGCGGATAAAAAGCGGCTACCCATTTCCCTCGAAACATCGGCCCGGACGGTCCGTACGGGCCGTCCGCGGAGCCGGCCGGTTCCGGGTAAATAATTATTGCCTTGCCGCGTCCGGCGGAATAGTATTGATTATGGGGGGTTGTTTCCCGCTCGATCAAAGAAGGTACCGTTTACGGAGTGTATGGCGGTCTCGATTAAAATCGGCTTGCAGCAGACGCAGCGCCTGGCGCTTACCCAGTCGCAGCTACAGTCCATAGAGCTGTTACAGCTCTCTTCGATCGAACTCGTTGAGGCCGTATCGAAAGAACTGATGGAAAATCCGGTACTGGAGGAGGAATACTCGAGCGCCATTCCCCCCTCGACGGAAGACGACGGCGGCATGGCGGAAGGGGTGAGCCGCGAGCTTTCGGGGGACGAGTCCGTCTATTCCCGCAGGGAGGAGAAGAATATCGCCTACGAGGACTCGAGCGACAGCGGCTATTCAGCCGCCCACGGCGACGACGACCGGGCGCGATCATACATTGAAAACGCCGTCGCGCAGGAGGAGACGCTGAAGGAGTACCTGCTGTCGCAGGCCCGCCTGGTCTCCCGGGACGACGCGGAACTCGCTCTTTTCGAGGCGATAATCACCTCCATCGACGAGCGCGGCCTGCTGGCCGCCGACGTGGAAGAGATAGCCCTCAGCCAGAACGTCTCCGCGGAGACGGTGCGAGCGGCCGTCCGGACCGTCGCCTTTTTCGACCCTCCCGGGTGCGCCGCTTCCTCGATGAAAGAGAGCCTCCTCTATCAGGCGGAATCGCGCTATCCGGACGACCGTCTGCTACATGACATCCTCCGCGATCACTTCACCGGGCTCGAGCGCCTCGAGTATGAGAAAATCGCGCGCGCCCTGTCCGTCTCCGTGGACGAGATCATCGGGAAAACCCGGATCATCCACACCCTGACGCCGTTTCCCGGCAGGCAGTTCGCCGTGAAGGACGTCCGTTACATCGTCCCCGACGCGGAAGTGCGGTGCGTGGACGGCGAGATCCTCATCACCATAAACGACGATTACGTCCCTCCGGTGCGCATTAACCGGTATTATGTGGACATGATGAAGAAAAAAAACATTGATAAAAACCTCAGGGAGTTTATCAAAGACCGGGTCCAGTCGGCCCGCTCCCTGTTAAAGGGCATTTCGAGCCGGCGCGACACCATCGCCAGGGTGACGGCGGTCGTCATGCAGCGGCAGAGCGAGTTTCTTTTAAAGGGACCCGGAAACTTAAGGCCGCTCACTCACGCGGAGGTGGCCGACGAGCTCGGGCTCCACGAGTCGACGATCAGCAGGGCGACCAGCAACAAGTTCGTTCAGACCCCGTGGGGGGTGTTCGAGCTTAAATACTTTTTCGCGTCGAAGCTCCGTCGGGACGACCCCGGGGGCCTTTCGTCCGATACTATACTGAACATGGTGCGCGAGATCGTAGCCGGGGAGGACGCAGAGAATCCGCTGAACGACGATGAAATACTGGCGGTTCTGGAAAGCCGCGGGATCCGCCTTGCGCGGCGCACCATCGCGAAATACAGGGGGATACTGCGCATACCCCCTTCGAATAAACGCAAAAAACTCAACAAGCTCAGGAGCGGGGGAAAAGCATGAACATTACGATTACCGGGAGAAACTTTGAAGTCACCTCGGACGTGCGCGAATACGCCGAAAAGCGCATTAAGAAGATCGAGAAGTACTTCAACCAGCTTATGGAAGTGCTCGTTGTCATGAACGTGCAGAAGCTGGACCACATCGTCGATATCCTGGTGAACGGTGACGGCGTGCAGTTTTACGCCATCCAGAAGGCGGGGGACATGTATTCGTCGATAGACCTCATCATCGACAAGATGGAGAAACAGATATCGAGATACAAGGACCGGCAGAGCGACCACAAGGCGGCGGTTGCGCTCGAAATGGTCGAGAAAGTCGACGTGGACAACCAGGGAATCGACCTTCTCCTCAATCAGGTGAGCAACAAGCCCAAAACGGAGGTGGAGGCGTTTCTGGAGATGAAGCTCGAGAACAGGGACTTCATCCTGTTTAAAAAAGGCGTGGCCGACGTGAAAACCGATCTGGACTATGCCAACAAGAATTACGCGGTGATATACAGGAGCGGAGAAGGGTATAAGATGGTTGAGGTTCCCTTCGAACAGATGCGGGAGGCGCGGTTCGACCCCAGGACTTTTATTGAATGCGATCTCCAGGTACAGAGCGACTCACCGGCTCACCCGAAGGTTACGTTCGCCCCAAAGCAGTGCTGTACCGACATAGAAAAGATCTCGCTGGCCGACGCGCTTCAGAAGCTTTCGGCCTCAGGCGGAGATTTCCTGCCGTTTTTCAATATCGAGACCAAATCGCTCAATGTAGTGTACAAAAAAGGAAAAAACTACGAGGTAATGGTGCCCGCGTTCTGAGGGAACTGGTCTATTCATGCACGGCAGAAAAATATACGTCAGGGACCTGCGCGACGCCGACAGCAAGATCGATCTGCAGATGGAGCTGGTGGCGGGCAAGGAGGGACTTGGAAAGGAGATAACCGTAGGTGATATCAACCGGCCGGGCCTCGGGCTGGCGGGTTTTTTCGATTTCTTCGCTTACGACCGCATACAGATCTTCGGGCTGGGAGAGACCGCCTTTATGCGCCGCCTTGCGGCCGGTCAGAAGGAAGAGGTTTTCGAAAAGTTCTTTTCTTTTGACGTATTATGCTGTGTCTTTACCCACAATGAGCATCCCGACGAAATGTTCGTCGAGTTCGCCAACCGCTACCGCGTGCCGACCTTCGTGACCAGGCACCGCACGACGCGGTTCATCAGCCTCCTGACTCACGTGGTCGAGGAATTTTTTTCTCCCTCGGTGGTCATGCACGGAACGCTGGTTGACGTTTTCGGAATCGGCGTGCTCCTGATGGGCAAGAGCGGGGTGGGGAAGAGCGAGACCGCGCTCGAGCTCATAGAGCGCGGGCACCGGCTGGTGGCCGACGACATGGTCGAGGTGAAGAAGATCGACGAGTCACTGCTTATGGGGAGCGGTTCGGAGATCATCCGGCACCACATGGAGATACGGGGCCTGGGCATCATCAACGCGCGGGACGTTTTCGGGATACGGTCGATACGCAACCGGAAGCGGATCGAGATGGTGGTGCTCCTGGAGGAGTGGAACGAGGGCGCGGAATACGACCGGCTCGGCATCGACGAGAAGCGCTACACGATACTCGACCTGGACGTGCCGTTCATTACGGTGCCGGTCCGTCCGGGGAGGAACATACCGATCATCATCGAGACGGCCGCCCTGAACCAGCGTCTCAAGAAGATGGGGGTGTTTTCCGCGCGCGAGCTCGACAGCAGGATTCAAAACTGGATGAGGATGGAGGGCGAACGTTCCGATGACTGAGCGTGAG
>CAZEAH010000188.1:0-6376 GCA_964510075.1 uncultured Leptospirales bacterium
TTTCCGGGCTGGTTCCTCACGTCCCTCCCGCTGAGCAGAGGCTGGAAAGCGGCGCGCGCGTAAAGCTCCTCGAAACGGCGGGGGTCTTTTATTGTTTCGACAAGGAGGACCGGGTCTTTGCGGTTAAGCAGAACCTCGTACAGCGAGCGGTACAGCGGAAGGGAGACACCGAGGCGACCGGCGATCTCTATGAGAGGCTCGATCGCGTACGCCCCTTCGGCGAGATAGTGCAGCCGCTCGGTCATACGCTCCATCACCCTGCCGGGTCGGAAAAACAGAAGCACCCGGTCGAAAAGCCCCAGGGGGCGTCCGCCCTTCAGAATGCGCGTCGCGATGTCCCTGCCGAAGCGGCGGTTGCGGCTGTGGGGGCTGAGCGCCGTCGCGACGAGGTCGCCCAGCCCGGAGATGTCGACAAGCGTCTCCTCCCTCCCGCCGAGGGCCTTTCCTATTCTGAGGATTTCCTTCATCGATTCGGCGATGAGCGCTCCCGCGAGGTTGTCGCCGCAGCCGGGAAGCACGCTGATCATCCCCGCCGCGATGGCCGCCGGGTTTTTCAGCGTGCCGCCGAGCTCAACCCCTCGAAGGTCGTCGGTTTCCCTGCACTGCAGATGCGGACACGACAGCAGGCGCGAAAAAACGCGGCGCGTTGTACGGTTCGCCGATCCGATGCTGATGCAGCTGTGAAAGCCGGCGGTAACCTCCTCGGCGTGCGTCGGTCCCGATATCGCCGCGATACGGTCGCCGATTCCGGGAACGGCCGCGGCGATGGTCTCGGATATCGTGAAGACCCCGCCCTGCATGTTGCAAAATCCCTTTGAAAGAAAGCCCACATGGGCCCCCTCCCGCAGGTGTCCGGCGGCCCTTTTGCAGGTTTCGTATACCGCCTTGGAGGGAGTGGCGATAATGACGGCCGTCGCGCCGCCGATGGCCTCGTGGAGGCTGTGCGTGGCACGCAGGTTCTCCGGGAGCCTCGTTCCCGGCAGATACTGGGTGTTTTCGGACCGGCTGTTGATGGAGTGGGCCACCTGTTTTTCGTACGCCCAGAGCCGGACGCGCGTCCCGGGATGGTTTTCCGCGATGAGCGCCGCAACCGTCGTCCCCCACGAGCCGGCGCCGATTACGGCGATTGTCGTCGGGGACTCTGGATTGTCCGATGTTTGCATGATCGCTCCCTTCCGAGATTGGATACCGCCCGTTCACACCGGGCGGTATCTCGATTGTGCATGATGGGAAGGCCGCCGCGCAACCACTTTTCCGCCCGAGCCCTGCCGGCGGCGGGCGGCCGGATTTTCTCGTTGACACGCGTCGGCATCGATTAAAGATTACAGGACATTCCCAGCGGAATGTTCGTTTCGCACGCCGTTGCGGCGGATCATATAACCACAAGAATCAGAGGGACCGATGGACTTGAAACAGGCATATAAAACGATAATGGACGACCATTTCCCGGACTCCTTGACCATCAGATTCGGCGATCAGACGCTCGAGTACCGCAAGCGCGCGTGGAAGCTCGAGGACGGGGGCGCCATCGTCGAAAAAGGCCTTCGCTACGGTGAGAACCCGGGGCAGGAAGCGGCCATGTACGAGCTCGTAAACGGCAACCTGGCTCTCGGCGGATGCAGCTTCATCGCGCCGGGCAATTCGCTCGTGAGCGGCATCGACGAGGGGATGATGATACAGCCCGGCAAGCATCCCGGCAAAATCAACCTGACGGACATCGACAACTCGCTCAATATACTCAAGTATCTCTCCGGCTCCGCGGCGGCGGTTATCGTCAAGCACAACAATCCGTGCGGCGTCGCCTGCGCCTCCACTCCGGCCGAGGCCTTCAGCCGCGCCTTCCGCGCCGACCGCATTGCGGCCTTCGGGGGGTGCGCGGCGATCAACCGGACGCTCGACCGCGAAACGGCCGAGCTCATCGCGCGCGAGTACATGGAGGTCGTCGTGGCGCCCGATTACGCCGAGGGAGCGGTGGACATTTTAAAAAAGCGCAAGAACCTTCGCATCATCCGCATCGACCGTATGGACCGGCTCGAGAAATACCGTACAATGCGCTTCGTCGATTTCAAGTCGCTCATCGACGGCGGAATCATTGTGCAGCAGTCGCCGCTCAATATCGTGAATACACGGGACGACCTCAAGCCCGCATCCGCCGAATACAAGGGACGGAAGTACTCAATCGAGCGCCTTCCCTCCGAAAAGGAATACCGGGACCTGCTCTTCGGCTGGTTTGTGGAGCAGGGCGTAACCTCGAACTCGGTGCTGTACGTAAAGGACGGGGTGACGGTCGGTATCGGCACCGGCGAACAGGACCGCGTGGGCGTGGCCGAGATCGCGGTGTACAAGGCATATACCAAGTACGCCGACCTGCTGTGCTTCGACCGCTACGGCGTCTCGTACAAGCAGTTCGAGCTGGAGGCGGCGAGGGGCGAACGTAAAAAAAGCGATCTCGAGGCGATCGACGAGGAGACGCGCGCCTCGCGCGGCGGGCTTATCGGGGCGGCCATGGTCTCGGACGCTTTCTTCCCGTTCCGCGACGGGGTGGACGTGGGGATCGCCCAGGGTGTTACCTCCATCGTCCAGCCGGGCGGCTCCGAGCGGGACTTCGAGTCCATCGTCGCCTGCAACGAGGCGGTGCCGAAGGTGGCGATGGTCTATACCGGCCAGCGGGCGTTCAGGCACTGAGGTGAGGGGCCGCTCGCCGCGGCCGCGCGTGCCGGTATGACCGTACACACGGAATACATCGAGGTCGAGACGAAAGGAAGCAGGGACATAGTGGACCTTTCGAATGCGCTCTCGTCGATCGTTTCGGGGAGCGGCGTACGCGAAGGGGTGCTTGTTGTGTTCGTTCCCGGGTCGACGGCGGCGCTTACCACGGTGGAGTACGAACCGGGGCTGGTTAAGGATATCGACGACTTCTTAGAACGGCTCCTGCCGTATAGAGGGCGGTATGCGCATCACGAGACCTGGCACGACGACAACGGAGCGGCGCATCTGCAGGCCGCGCTACTCGGGCCGTCCCTCACGATCCCGATAGTTGACGGCGCGCTGGCCCTCGGGACATGGCAGCAGCCGGTTCTCATAGACTGCGACACCCGGTCCCGGAGGCGCCGCCTGGTGGTGCAGGTCCTCTGCTAGGTTCGCGGAAACGCGTCAGAGTTTGAGTTTGAATTTCTTTTTCTTCTTGTCGCCCTCGCGCTTGTCGCCGGAATCCTTCTCCTCCCCTTTGTATTCGCCGTCCTGCCAGCGACCGCGCTGGACGCTTCCGTCGGGATTTGTCATCATCCCCGAACCGTGTGGCTTCCCGTTCTTCCACTCGCCGTCGTATCTGGCTCCGTTGCGGAGGGTCATTACGCCCCGCCCGTTTGGCTTTTCGTCTATAAATGTTCCGGTGTACACTTTGCCGTCGGGATACCGCATGGTGGCCCGGCCTTCCATTCTGCCGTTGACAAACTGGCCTTTGTACTGTGCCTTGTCCGGAAAGGTAAGGGTGCCTTCGCCGTGGGGTTTCCCATCTTTCCATTGGCCGGCGTAATGCCTTCCGTCGCGTAATTTCATGGTCCCCTGGCCGTTCATGCAGTCCCCGCTTACACACTGAGCGTTCAGGTCGGTAGAAACGAGCGAAATCAAACACGCAACCGCGGCGATAACGAATGTCCTCATCGAGATCCTCCTCGAATCTGTGTTTGATACGGGCGTGGTCTACCGACGTTTGAAAGATATGTCAACATTTATATCATATGTCTCACCGATCCGGCAAAGCTCCACCCCCTACTTTTCGGAAGAGAGGGGGACGGAGTGCGGTCGCCGGAGGGTTTTTTGGGGGGGATGGATGCGGCGGGCCGGTATGCGCCGTTACAGTATTATACCTGCCTTGATGGAGGCATCGACCCTGCCTCCTGTCAGAACTCGTTTTCCGTTTACGAAAACGCCTTCTATGCCGGTGGGCGGTGCGTCGCTTCGCTCGCGCGTGGTGTTGTCCCTGATGGTGTTCCAGTTGAAGACGGTTATGTCCGCCGCGTATCCCTTCCTGAGATATCCGCGCTTCTCTAGCTTGAAGCGGTCCGCGGACGCGCCGGTCATTTTTCTGACGGCATCCTCCATGGGCACCAGTTTGTAGTCGCGGGCGTACTGGAGCAGGAGCGGGAAATTGCCGAAGGCGCCGGGATTCTGCACGCCGGCGGGGGTTACCCAGGCGTCGGTCATGAAAAGCGCGGCGGGATGTCGAATCATATCGTGCACGTTTTCAAGCTTGCTGTATCGGTGGTTGAGGACCCGCGCGGCGCCCTTCGTGCGTTTGGAAATATCCAGCAGGCAGTCGAGCTCGTCCATCCTGCGGGCCCTCGCGATCTCGTCAACGAACATGCCGTTGTACTGCACGAGCTCCGGATCGATCGCGTTGGTGATCTGGATGTCGCCGTAGCCGAAACCGAGGAGCTTTCTGACGATGTACATCTCCATGCGGAGCTTGCGCCGGGCAGAAGTGCTCTCGTAGTTTTCGGGCAGACGCGCCAGGAACCACTGGGGCAGAAAGACATTGATAACCGATACCCCGCAATGATAGGCGTAGGTGTCGAACTGGACATCCAGCCCTTCCTTCCTCGCTTTATCGACGAGCTCGAGCGCCTCAGGGCAGGTCTTCCAGGATTTCTCGCCGACGAATATGAGGTGCGAGAGCTGCATTTTGACGCCGGTCTGCCTGGCGACCTCCAGCATGTCGTCTATCGCAAGGAGGTTATGGGCCCTGCCGAAGGGCCTTACCGGATACGAGGGGGAGAGAGCCGAGTAGGCCTTCATGTGCACGGTGATTACGCCGTCCCTGCTCCTGACGAGTTTTGCGATCTCCGTGAGCTCTTCCATCGTGGCGAATATGTCCGGCTCGTACTGCAGGCCGTAGGAAACGCCGCGCGCACCCTCGTCGAGCGCCTGCTCGAGGAGCCCCCGGTACACCTTCATCTCGTCGGGAGAGAACGGGTCGCTTTTCATGCCGCGCATGGACATGCAGGTGGTCCCGCTGCCGGCGAGCACCGCCATGTTGTGCGTGTGTTTTTTCGGCCCGGTCCGGCTGAAGAACTCGCCGTAGGTGTCCCAGTCCACCGAGAACATGCGGTCCATGATGCGACGCTCGATGAGCTCCCGGTGGGGAGAGTTCTTAACGTAGGCTGCCACCCCGAAGCCGCAGTTACCCGCCACGAAGGTGGTGACACCCTGTGCGGTAAAGGGAGTCTTGAGTTCGTCATGTCCCTCGGCGGGGAGCACCCAGTCCATGTGCGAGTGCATATCGATGAATCCCGGGGCGACCACCAGGCCCTCGCAGTCGATGGTCTCGCCCGAGAATTCGATTTCCCCGGGAGAGACGTCCTCGATCGTGTCGCCGTTAATCAGAAGATTTCCTTTAAATCCCGGATTTCCCGTACCGTCGGCAATGAAACCGTTTTTAAGCAGGATTCTTTTCCCGTTGTCCTTAACCGCGGTTTTAGAGGTGTCCGTTTTATCTTTGGCCGTTTTTCCCCTTGCATAGGCCCGGCCTCCAAACAGCCGGCCTAAAAACCCTGATGCGGCGAAAGAGGCCGCGAACGCGCCCATGAAAGACAGAAATCCTCTGCGAGACAGCCTGCCGGAGTCGATACCGTTGTTCATTCCGTACCTCTGTTATGTGAGCTGGAGAGTAGCGCCGCGGCCGGGGGCCGGCGTTTGCGTCGTTGACTTCATGTTCGAAGTCGGCCAGTCTGGTGAAAAAGCCTGCCGGCGGAAAAGGGAGTAATGACCCCGCCGCTCGTCCGAGCACGGGTAAGCGCTTCTTTCCATCCGGCATGCCGCTTCCAATATATCGTAGATACACGGGTTTTCAATATTTGGTCGACGCACGTTGCTCGGGCCGGGCGACTGTAACAAGTTTACTCCGAGAGCATCGTATCATGATAATTGCCGAATATTCAATGAGAAAATGGGGGGATAACCCATGAGAATACCGATTGTTTTCTATTCAGCGTACGGACATATCTACCGGCTTGCCGGCGCCATCGCCGAGGGGGTGAGGGAGGTAAAAGGCGCCGAACCCGTCCTTCTGCGGGTCCCCGAGACGCTTCCGGCCGAGGTGCTCGAGAGTACGGGTATAGCGGCGGCCCAGAAGGCCTTGTCCCATGTTCCTTTCGCGACGCTCGAGGATCTCGAAAAGGCCGACGCGGTCATTTTCGGGACGCCAACCCGCTTTGGGAACATGTGCGCTCAGATGCGCGCATTCCTGGACTCGACCGGTTCGCTGTGGTCCAGGGGTGCCCTGGTGGGCAAGGTCGGCAGTGTATTTACGAGCACGGCGACGCAGCATGGCGGCCAGGACTCGACGATTTTAAGTTTCCCCACGACCCTGCTGCAC
>CAZEAH010000189.1:0-6367 GCA_964510075.1 uncultured Leptospirales bacterium
ACACCCCCCCCCCCCCGGCAGACCGAACATTCCGAGAGTGCTTTCGTTCGCCGTGATTAAAAAGCTCCCGTCGGCGGACAGGGCGAAGAGCTTCGCGTCTCCCGGCGATTCGCCCGTCTTCTGGAACCAGCCCAGTCCCCCGGTCGAGCCGTAGCTTCCGGGCGGGTTGAGCTTCCAGTAACTGATCGTTCCAGGATACGCGTCTTCGATAATCACGATCCTTCCATCGGGCATAAAGGCCATTTGACGCAATCCGAGGCCCTTCAGTTCCCGAATCGCGATGACCTCTCCGCCGGGATACGCCCTCAGCACCGCGTGTTCTCCCCGCTCCGTACCGTACACAAGCATGCTCGTGCCGTCCGGCGAAAACGCGAAGGCCGATCCCGCTCCTTTAAGCGTGCAGCGGTCGCCGTATCGTTCGGGAATTTTCATCACCTCCGTTATGCGGAGCCCTGTCGAAAGACTCCAGGCAAGAATGCGCCCCTTCGCGTCCACGGAGACCAGGTGTTCGGAGTCCGGAGCGAGTGCGAGGTTCGGTCCCGGAAAAACGCCGCGCACGACGGCTCCTGCCTCTCCGCCCGGCATATTCCAGACGCGAGCGGTATCCCCAAGCCCCGCCGAAACCAGACGCCTGCCGTCGGGCGTGAAGGCGAGCCATCTGAGGTCGCCGGGATGCCCGGCAAGCAGAGCGAGCGGTTTCCGCTCGGCAAGGGACCAGAGCCGCACGGTTTTCTCGAAGGTCGACGCAGAGCCGAGCACAGCGCCGTCGGGGGACACGACAAGCTGGATGGATTTGCTCGCGTGTCCTTTCAACGCCGCCAGTTCCTTCCCGGTGAAGGCGTCCACCAGCCGTATCGAGGCATCGCGGGCCGGGTATATGAAAAGCGCGCCGTCCGGCGTAAATAGGGGGAGACCCTCCCCCTCCCAGCGGCCCAGGACCGCGCTCTCGGGAAGCTTCCACAGCTTGTACAGGTGCCCCTCACTCTTCGAGGCTACAAGCGCACAGCCGGCTCCGTTCGGCGCGACGATGACATCGACAAGCCCTCCGCTGAAGGCGCTTACCCCTTCGGAACAGCTTCTTCGAGCCTCCTTTCCGCTCTCGGCCGCACCCGCACCACGGCCTGTAAGCCCGAGCGCGGCAAGTCCCACCGCCGCGAGGCCGAGGAATCCGCGACGGCCCATCGTCCAGTCGGCGGCCGCCCGGTCTATCGTCATCAGCTCGGGCTCGCCGAGGCTTCCGTCCGGCCGTACCTCCCGCAAAAGAAAGTCGGTCTTGATGAAATCTTTCATATCTCCCCCATCATCATCTTCATGCTGTACACCCGCAGCGATGTCCCGTCAACCGGCATCGTCACCGTACCATATCGATCCGCCGGAGCGGGCGATCTTTTCGAGCAGCAGAAACTTCGTTATTTCCTGATTGATGACGCAGCGTTCGGTCGTACGGTATCCCTTCCCGCCTCCGTCGGTCAGGCTCTTTATGGCGCAGTCGCCCGCGCAGTGCCATTTACAGAAGCACGCGGCGCAGTGTTCGTTTTCGTCCACCGTGTGCCCGAACGCGTCGGCCAGCAGGTCCTCGTTCAGGGAGAATCGCCCGCCGTCGAATCCGCCGACAATGAAACGGTCGCCCAGGGGATGTTCGCGGCCGTAGCTCTCAAAGCAGGTGGTGATATCTCCGTCGGTCGTCACCACAAGGGCGCGGCAGGCCGCCAGGCAGAATCGTCGGGTAAGCACGTCCGGACGCGCGCCGGAATAGAAGAGCTCGACCCCGGCCCGGCGGGCGATCGCGTATCCATCGATAAACCCCCCGATAAAAAGAGAGAGGTCGTCGATCACGCACCCGCTCCCTATGGCCCGCCCCTGCGCAAACGCCGGTTCGGCCTGTATCTTCACGGGACGGTATCTCGATACGATGAACTCGACGCTCTCGGCAAGCCTCGACACCGAGTCCCCGGTTACCGTCATGCGGATGCCGTAGGGAAAGCCCGCCGCGTCGAGCGAGCGGAGCGTACGGTCGACGTCATCGAACGAGCCCCGGCCGTCGACCGTCGGCCGTCAGGCGTTCTGTATTTCGGGAAGGCCGTCGAGGGAGATGCTCGCCTCGGTGAAATTCTCTATTATAAAGTTCCGCGCCTCCGGACTCCAGCACCCGTTGGAGGCCCCGGCGATGGAGGTTTCAATCGGCGCGCCCGCCGTGATGATCTTAAAATACTCCACCGATTGTCTGAGGACGCGGAAATTCATGCCGGGCTCACCGCCGCCGTGGAACCCCAGCGTAAACGAAGGCAGGGTGCGCCGCTTCACCTCGCTCCACGCATAATCGATCGCCGCCTTCGCGACGCCGAAGTCCATGAACTTTTTCGGATACTCGCCCGAATGGGCGTAGCAATAGCGGCATCTAAGATTGCAGACATTCGTGAGAAAGAGGATCACGGTATCGTACGCGATGCCGCCGTGCGCGTATTCGTCCGGAGGCTCCGGCTCGGGGGCGAAAAATCCGCGCCGCGCGAGTTCTCCGCTGACACCGCCGGCACCATACGAGGGAGTATTTCCGGCATCGGCCGCTGCGCACCTGTCGTGAATATCGTTTACCAGCGCCCGGTTGGCGATAAAGGCGGTTTTTTTAAGCGGCGCGTAAACGAGAAAGCGTTCCCCGTCCAGAGGAACGCAAAATACCTGCGAAAGCAGTCTCGGTGTGGCCATGGTGTACCGCCGAAAGCATGATGAAACGCAATCACAGCCGTTTCAGTTATCCCGGCGGAAGTGAATCCGGTCGCGAGAAATTCCGCAAGTATTATTCGGGCCGTCAGAAGCGTATTGCCGTCTTGATCGCCCCGTGGCGCGGCTTGTTCAGGTTCATCTCGATCATGGAGCGATATTCGCCTATCGGAAAGGTATGCGTGAGCATATCGTCCACGCGCACCTTTTTCTTCGCGATGAGGTCGAGGGCCGTCTCGAACGCCTGTTTCGTCCCTCCGCCCTTCACCGGATTGTACCGGTAGCCGTAGCACCCTTTTACGGTCTGAAGCTTCAGCCACAGCGGCGTGAGGTCGAGGGTGACGTTCTTCCCTATCCCTATTACCGAGAGGGTGCCGTCGGCGGCGAGAATGCGGAGCGACAGGTTCAGCGTATCGGCGTGTCCGACCGTGTCGTAGATCCGCTCGAACCCGCCCATTACCACCCGTTCGCCCAGAAGCGGCCGGTAGGCCCTCCCGCCGGCGATATCCACGGCCGCTTCTATGAGCCCGTGTGCGACCACCCGGTCGGCCCCCGACTGTATGCAATAATCGGCAGAGTGCCGCGCGGGCTCGACCACTGTGATGTCGCATCGGCCGCCGAGCGCCCGGATGGACTTGACGACCATCGCGCCGATAACCCCTCCGCCGATAACGAGCACGCGATCGTTGTTTCCCGGCATGTTGTCGATGACCGCCTGCAGGCCCACCGCGAGCGGCTCGGTGAGGGTCGCCGACTCCGGGCTGACGCCCTTCGGAACGCGGAACACCTGGCTGCGGTGAGCCACGACGTACTCGGCGAAACCGCCGCTCACGTCGCGGCAGATGCCGGTGAACATACCCGGCGAGAAGGCGCCCTCGGCGAAGTTTTCGCAGTTGCCGGGAATGCCCGCGGCGCAGCTGCGGCACACGGGCGTGATCCCGCGCGGCACGCAGCCGAGGAAGGGCATCACCGTCACCAGGTCTCCGCAAGCGCAGTTTTTGACGTCCCTGCCTGTCTCAACGACCTCGCCGCAGAACTCGTGACCCGGTACGCAGGGAAACGAGGTGAAGGGCGACGCCGTGGGGGAATCCCTGAGCATGATCAGGTTGATATCGCTCCCGCAGACGCCGCAGAGTTTCGTTCTGATCTTCACCCACTCCGGCGAGGGAAGCGCCGGTTCGGGGATGTCGGCCGGTCGTATCGTGGCGAAGGGTCCGCTGTAGCAGAACGAGGCGCTGACGGGCCGCAGGGCCTGTATGGCAAGGAACTTCGCCACGTTTACGTTGAAGAGAAGGGCTTTCATGGCGCCTCCGGTCCTATTCCATCTTCAGCGACTGGTAGAAGAGCGGCGTCGCGGGGCTCGTCACGCTCGGATCGGTCATCACGTTCACGCAGGCGGGCTTCCCCGACGCGAGCGCGCGCCTCAGCGCGGGGACGATCTCCTCGTCCTTCGTTACGAACTCACCGTGCCCGCCAAGGCCCTCCACCATCAGGTCGTAGCGCCGCGAGCCGAGCTCCGCGCACTGCAGGCGGTCGCCGCCGATGGACAGCTCCTGGCTGTGCTTTATCATGCCCCAGGCGCAATCGTTGTTCACCACGACCACAACCGGGATATTGTGGCGCACCATGGTGTCGAACTCCATGGAGTTGAAGCCGAAGGAGCCGTCGCCGTTGAGGACCACCGCCGGTATGTCGGGCCGGGCGAGCTTCGCGGCGATCCCGAATGGAATCCCGGTGCCCAGACAGCCCAGAAGCCCCGAGGCGCTCCCGATGACCCCTGCCTTCTGGCGCGAAAAAAGCCCGACCTGCCCGAAGTAGCTGGTGTCCCCGCCGTCCACCACGTAGAGCGCGTCCTCGCCGACGACCTCCTGTATTTTCGCGACAAGGCGTATCGGATGAATGGGCTCCGAGTCCGTTATGCGCGCCTTGATCTCGGAATCGATGAACGAGTGGCTCGCCGCGCGCAGTGTCTTCACCCATTCACCGTGGTCCCTCTTTTCGAGCAGGGGCAGCAGGCGGCCGAGCACTGAACCGATATCGCCCACCAGCCCGGCGTCGGCCCTGCGGTTCCGGTCGATTTCGCGGGGATCGATGTCGATACGCACCATCTTCACGCCGGGCGGAAAGATATCGCCTGACATGAGGAGCCAGTTGAACCTGAGCCCCGCGGCGACGATTACGTCGGCCTGGCTGATGGTCATCATGAGGCCGACGTTCCCGCAGTCCCACAGCGACAGCGGGTGCGTGTCGGGAAGCTCGCCGCGGCCGTAGTTGAAAAGCATAAACGGGATGCCGGTCTTCTCAACGAACGCGCCCAGGCGGTCCGAGCAGGCGCTGAATCCGACGCCGGTGCCGCCCAGAAAGAGCGGCTTTTTGGCGGAGTTGACGATGGCCGCCGCGGCGGCAAGCTCCTCGTCCGCGGGCACGACCGCGTAACTGCGCTTTACCTTTACGGGCACGGGTGCCGATTCCGCGGGGATGGTGACGTTCAGTATGTCGGGCGGAAGCTCCAGAAACACGGGACCCGGCCTTCCCATGGAGGCGTTTCGAAAGGCGATCGCCATGTATTCGGGAATGCGTTTGGCGTCGTAGCAGGTCGCCGCCCATTTGGTGACGGGCTTCACCATGTCGATCTGGTTCATCTCCTGAAGCGCCCCTTTCAGGTCGTCGCGGAGGGGGTGCCGCCCGCAGAGCACCACAAGCGGCACGTTGTCCATGTAGGCGTTGGCGATTCCGGTGAGGCCGTTGGTAAAGCCCGGACCGGCGGTCAGGAAGCACACGCCGGGGCGGCCGGTGTAGACCGAATACGCGTGCGCCATCATTGCCGCCGCCTGCTCGTGGCGCACGTCGATGGTGCGGATGGAATACTCGGTGAACCCGTCGAGCATGGATTCGATGTGCCCTCCGGATATGCCGAATACTGTGTCGATGCCCTCCACCTCTTTCAGGTATTTCGCGACCAGGTGACCCGCCTTTATGTCCGCCATGATCATTCTCCTCTTTATCGTGATTTTGATGTATTTCGTCGCACGCGCCGCGCGCGGCCGCGCCGTTTACTTCATCACCAGTTTGATGCCGTCGGTGAACCACTGGATATAATACGCCATCCCCTCGACCTTGAGTTTCCCTTCGGCCGCGGCCCGGAACGACTGCTCGTCGCTGCCGGAAGCCATCACCCGAAATGCGGTCGCGGCGTCGGACCACACCAGAGCGGCATCGGCCTGGTGGTTGCCTCCGGTCTTCGTGGAGAGCGTCCCCCGGTCGAATATGAAGAGCCTCCCCCGTCGTCCGTCCGCGGTCTTGATGAGGATTTTCAGCCGCACCGTGCCGATGTGGCTCCGGTACGCCCGGTTGGTCCGCACGGCGCTTTTAAGCTTGCGATACAGAATGAAGAGCAGCAGTGAAAGCTTCATCGATACCTCCCCGATTATGATGTATATATCTTTACACGGGACCCGGGACCGACGCGCCGTAACTACGCGTAACGCGCCCGTACCCACTCCCCTATCTTTTGCATGGCTTCATCGTACGGAACAAGGGTGCGCCATCCGAGCTCCTCGCGGGCCAGCGCGGTGTCCACGTCGTTGTCCCTGCCCATCACGCCCGCGGCAAGCCGGGTGAGCGGCGCGCGCACGTTGAAGGGAGTGAG
>CAZEAH010000190.1:0-6364 GCA_964510075.1 uncultured Leptospirales bacterium
TTCGAGATGCCCATCGCAGACATCCGGTCCGCCTGGAACACCGAGGGCAAGCCCGAGATGACCGCCGACATCAAGGCAATCGCCGAAGAAGTGAACCGCAAATTCGGTCCTGCCCGTGCCGCGGTGGGGATGTAGCAGGGAGACCGGAGCGGCGTCGCATGCCCTCAATACATCATCACACAAACCGCGCATATCGCCCGCGAAACGGCACCGAGGCCGAGAAATTCGCGGAAAGGTTCTGCGCCCGGTGCGCGCGCCGCCTGCGCGTTTCGGCGGGCGGAACCGCTCCCGGCTGCGCGATCCTCGCGCGGGCGTTCTGCGACGACATCGAAAGCATACACTACCCGGGCGAGCTCCGGCTCGACCGGAAAGGCCGGCCCACGTGCCGGCTGTATACACCATTACGGAGGGAACCATGGAAAACGTTCTTTCGTCGGATATTTGCCTGAAAGACGGGCTGTATTTCAAGCCGGTCGAGAACGGTCAGGTCAACGTCGATGGAATACCGTTCAAGCTGCCGGATCGTTTCTACACCCTGGTCATCGTCGAGGGGAAAGAAGTATACGTCGCCGGGCGCGACGCGAAACCGCTGTGCAAGATCAAGCCGGTCGACGAAGCAAGCGGCGTCGCGAGGGCCCGGCTGTGACCGCGCTCAGCGTGCTCTCGCGCATGTGCGAACGCGCCGACCGGGTCCATCCGTGGAAAGCCGACGAGTTCGTGGGGCTCTGCGGATCGCAGTCGAGCGCGTACCGGGCGCTCCGCAGGTTATCGGACGCGGGTCTCGTAAAACGGGTGCGCGGCGGGTGGACGCTGTCGCCCCTCGTGCTCTCCGCCGGCGCGAAGTCTAGCATGGCATTCGCGAAAATCGACATCACCAGGGAACAGGAGAAGGTTTATGGCAAAGCAACAAAATGACATCATAAAACAACTGGGCATCGAGCCGCCCGAATCGGTGGTCGACGACGATACCGGTGAGGTGCTCGCCGGCGATCCGGCCAAGGTCAACCGCGCCATCGGCATCATCGCGCGCGTTCAGTCGAACGTTATCGCCATGGCCGAGCTCGTGAGTGAGTTCTTCGGCGACAAGCTGTATCTTTACATCGGCCTCGGCAAAGAGGAGGCCGCTCGGGTCTGTTTCGGCATGTCGCTCTCGGCCGTACAGCAGATCGAGCGGATCGGAAAAACCTTCGGCGGCAGACTCGCCGAGTTCGCCCATCTCGGAATCACCCGCCTCGACGTGATATCACGTCTCTCCGATGACCAGCAGCGGGAGATCATCGACAACAAAACGCTCACACTGTCGGACGGTACGATGATCACCGTCGAGGAGATCGGCGCCATCAAGGTGAAGACGCTCGAGAAGGAACTGAGAGGCGAGAAGCTCCGCTACTCAAAACTAAAGACGAATTTCGAGGAGCTTAAAGAGGAGCGCGACGCTGAAGTCGGCGCCCTCAAAGGAGAGATAACCGATCTCAACAAGCTGATCAACTTTCCCCCCGAGGAGAAGGAATTCCACAAGCGGATCACGCGCACCAGGGAGGCGCGCTCCACGATCCTCGAGGCGCAGTCGAACATCCACGCCGCCTTCCTGCGTATCTCTCAAATAACCGTAGACGATACAAACCGCGAGGTGCTCGCGGACATCGAAGGCTTCGCGATCGTAACCGCCCGCAAGCTCCTCGATCTGGAGGCGACGTGGGGAGCATTGCTCGGGCATTACCGCGACGGGGTGAAGACCCTTGCGAGGGCGAAATGAAGCTTACCCTCATCGAGCTCTATACGTACTACGAGCACTGGAAGCGCCTGTCCCGTCTCGAGCGCGGCGCGTTCGTGGACGAGATCGCCGCGAAGCTGGGCGTGCATCCCTCAACGTTTTACCGGGCGTTCGATGAAATCAGAAGCGGGGCGGGCCGACGCAATTCACACCGCAAGGATAAGAGGGTCCCGCGCTTCAAGGACATGTCGGTCGAGGAATGCCGCCGGGCCACGGAGCTCGTATCGGCGATGAAGATGGAAGCCGCCTCTAAAAGCGGAAAGACCGCGTCGACACGATCATGCATCACAGCCCTCCACAATGCGGGGGAAATCCGGTATCGGATACCATTGTCGACCATGGACCGCTGGTTGAACTGGGACGGTCTCGCGTATCGGCAGATCCGCAATTACCTGGCGTCCACCGGCGTAGAGCTCGCGACCGACGAGCCGAACAAATGGTGGTTCATCGACTTTTCGGTGTCCGAGATTTTTTATCTCTCGAAGAGCAACCGCCTGGTAATGGACGGCACCGGCATACTGACCGACAAGAACCACCGCGAGGAGCTGCTTACCAAAAAGGGATATCGCAAGGTGTTTATCGGATGCGTCGTCGATCTCTACTCGTCGGCGTACTGGGTGAACGCCTACGTCTCACCCGGTGAATCCGCGTATATGGTCCTCAACTTTCTCATGGACGCAATGGCGATGAAGGTCGATCAGCGGAATCCTTTTCGGGGAATCCCAGTGAACATCTACTGCGACAAGGGATCGGCGCTGCACTCTCAGCAGATGAAGGACCTCCTGGAACCGCTGGGCATAGCGATCTGGTCGCATATCCCGGGCAATCCCAAGGCAAAAGGCCGCGTCGAGGCGCGGATCGGCGCGTACAAAAACACGATCGAAAGGTGCTTCGCGTTCGAGAAACCGGACTCGATCGATCGATATCGCGAGATCACCCAGGCGATGATAACGGCCGACAACATCGCCAAGGGCAATTACGTACGGTGGATGGACATTCACAAGGTGCCGGGCCAGCTCCGTGAATTCGACGACGAGCTGCGCAAGCGCCTGGGATATACGATGATTGAGCGCATCGTGAACCCGCGCGGGCGCGTGTCAATCGACGGGCACGAGTATTATGTTGCCCGGACATTGAACGGCGAACGGGTCTCCATCTACACGCTAATGGACGGCGCGATGAAGGCCGTCGACCGGATGGGTGTCACCTACGAACTGAAGGGCACCGCTCACCAGCGGCGCATGATGGGCACCTACAAGGCCGAGAAGAAAACGGAGTACGACTACCGGATCGACAACCTGAAGGTCGAACAGAAACGGCTCCGCGGGATCGTCAAGCCCGAACACTTCATCGAGGATACGCCTGAAAACCTGATAATCTTCGACCGGCGGGGAGCGACCGTTGAGGTATCGACCCCGCTCGACACCCCGCGCGTTACCACCGTCGAAGACGCCTGGTACAGGGCGTACCGGCGAACAGGATTTTCCAAAAACTCGCTACCGCATGAAACCGCCGAAAAAATCGACTGGCTGTTCAGAGCTATGATCGATCGCGACGGCGAAGTCGTTCCCGAGGTGTTTTCCGAAATACTGGAGATCATCACGGATACCGCAAGGGAGGTATATGCCATATGACCACAGTAAAAACGATGAATTACCTTTCGGCCGAAAAGTTCATACGCGACACGATCGGCAGAAAGGGAATCGGCGCCGTGATCGGCGAGAAGGGCAGCGGCAAGACGTTTATCAAACGGCAGGTGCTGGGAGCCCTCGAGGAGAAGAAGGGTGCCTACACCGTTGTCGATATAACGCCTATGTCCGAGGGAGTGAAAAACATCACCCAGATCATGAGCGCGCTGATCCAGGACATTTCCGGAGAATCTCCCCGGCACGATTCCGAGGCGCGCCGGCGGCAGCTCCGGCGCATCCTGGGCGACATCGGCTCCGAGATCATTCTCACCATCGACGAGGCGCAGGACCTTCACAAGAGTACACTGCGCGGATTGAAGAAGATCCACGAGCTCGGCTTCGGAATGCGCGACAGGCTGTTCAGCATCGTGCTGTTCGGCCAGCTGTCGCTGAAGGACCGGATCGCCGACGACGAGCTGAGGCCCCGCTTCCGGCGTCTTCAGATGGGCGACCTGACACAGAAAGAGAAACTCATGTTCGTCCCCAACCAGGCGATCTTCGCCGACAAGGCCCTGGAGCTATTTCTCAAAAAAACCAAAAAAACCCCCCTGGCCGTAATAACCGCCTACGAGGAGCTCGAGTCCATGCGCGCCGATCTCGACCTCAAGAAGATCACCGAGACACTGGTTAATGATTATTTCTCCTCGAGTACGCGTGAGGATTTCCTGGCGATAGACAAGAGCTACCGGCGAAAGGCGCGTGAGATCGAGAATGTCACCGGAGAGAAAGTCTCCCCGGCGACGCTGCATCAGTACGTAAAGGGCACATACAAGGGCAACAACGAGCGGCTGGACAAGATCGTACAGGAATACCTGCAGCACCCGGCAGCGCGAAGCGCAGCACTTTAATTTATCGGAGGTACCAATGAGGCAAAAACCAGACGTTGCACCGGTCCAATCCGTGGAGGACGCGAACGCGGTATTGCGCGACATCGCCCTTACGCAGATCGAGCTGGCGAAGATCGATACGTCGGCGGCTGAGGAGATCAAGCTGATTCAAAGCCGCGCCGAACAGGACGGTCGCTCGTACCGCGAGCGGATCGAAAAGCTCGAGGCGCTTCTCGTTCCCTATGCCGAGGCGAACAAGGACGAGCTCTTCCCCGACGAAAAGAAACGCTCGCTCAAGGTAACGTTCGGCATTTTCGGTTACCGGCGGAGCACCTCGATCGTGATCGACGATGACGCCAAGGTAATCGAAGCGATCGAGATCACGAAGAAGAACCTGGCTAAAAAACTGGGACTCAACGACGCCGTGGTGCGCGAGCCGAAGATCCTCAAGACGAAGCTCAAGAAGTTCTCGAATGATATTCTCGAGAAGTTCGGCATCCGGCGCGAGGAGACCGACACCTTCTTCTACGAGACCGATCTCGACGCGGTGAATCTGGATCTTCAGAAGGCCAAGAGCGCATGATCGCGGAGAAGTACAGACGCCGTATTTTCTGGCTGTGCGGCAAGCTGGGTCTGGACGACGACGGCCGCCGACTCGTCCAGCACTCGGTTTGCGGCAAGGATTCGCTCAAGCGGATGAACGACGGCGAAGCCAGAATGATGATCGACACCCTGAAGGACGAATTGCGCAAGCAGAGCACGCGGCGCGGAACACAGCATAACAGCCTTCCGCACGCCTCTAACGTCTACAACATGATGACGAGGGAGCAGCGGGCCAAGGTTGTCGCGATGTCGATCCAGATATACGGCGAATTCAGCGAGGAGAAGATGAGCATCTTCTGCCGGCGACAATTCAAGAAACCGTTTTACCGGCTGTCGGCCGAGGACGCCATCCGGCTCATCGAGATACAGAAGGACATTCTATCGAGGAAAGGGTGAAGGAAAGATGGGATCGATGCGGTTGAAGAAGAAGGACGATTACCTGATCGCTGGGCGAAAAAGGGAGGAGCGCTGCGACAAGTGTCGGTATGCGGCCTGTATCAACTACGGCCGCAAGATTGCCGCCTGCACCAAATTCAATAAAACCAAAAAACCAAGTGAGGGATTCTGAACGAAGGGGTGAACCATGGGATCGCTGCGGTTGAAGAAGAAGGACGATTATCTGTATCGCAGGGCGAAGAAGGGAGAAGGACGCTGCGAAGAGTGCCTGCTTTCGGTGAAGATGTATGTGTTCCCCGTCGGCATCGGTGGCGCACAGTATCGCTGCCATCTCTTCGGTCTCGAGGCGTCAGTTCGTTATCGCATTCACCCCAGCCATACCTGCAAGGCGTTCATAAGAAAAAGCAAAAACGGAGGAAACGATGAGAGGACCTGTTGAGAGGAAAAAGCAGGCCATCACCGTGCCGTTCCACCCGGAGCGGCATCGCGGAGTGGACCTGCGAACAGTGAATTTCTTTAACTGGAAAAAGCAGCCCGTGGTCATGCCCGAACGTTCTCGCGTATTACGTCATGGAATCGACGACTACGGCAACGACTTTCTCGTGGTGCATCCCATGAGCAACCCTGACGTCGACGAGCTCAAGTTCATCCATGTCACGTTCGAAAGGACTTTCGATATTGGGGAGGAGATCGATGAGGGCGAGATACTGGGGTACTCCCAGGTGCGCCAGGAGATCGGACGCGGGAACAGCTATAGCCACCACCTGCACTTCGAGGTCTGGTGTGATGGTCGCCCCGTCAATCCGCTCGATTACTTCGACCGCTGGGATATCAATTACGAATTCAAGCAACCGGGGGCGGCATAATGAAAACGATACATGCCATGACCAGGATCGCGCGGCTGAGAACGCACCCGACCGCAGAAAGACCGCTGTCGAATAAAACGCTGGCCGCGATGGAGGAGATTCTGATCGCGGATTATATCATGGACCTACAGGAGGGAATCGATGGACACACCACTCTTACTCACCTGTTTCGTATACCTTGTGTTCATTCTCATCGCGGCACTGCTGGGG
>CAZEAH010000191.1:0-6363 GCA_964510075.1 uncultured Leptospirales bacterium
CGATGGGCCAATGAAAGAACCGAAGGTCGATCGCCATCGCCTGCACGTTGGCCGTAAGGTTTTTGGGAAGCTCTTCCCCCTGAAGGTAGCGAAAGAACTCGTCGCCGGTTACCAGCAGCCTGTTTCTTTTGTTTTCACGCGTCATGGGAATGAAAAAGGCCGCGGTCCACAGCGAGCAGAGGGTGAACTCCCGCGAGTACAGGCCTTCGGCGGCGTGAAGCTTCGAGTAGCGCGCCGCTTTCGCCTTCACCGACTCCAGGCTGTCGTCGCACATGGCGCCGATCGCCGCGGCCTCGCGCGCGAGCGTCGCCGTATCGACGGGCGAGGCGGCGAAGAGGTTCGCCTGGCCTTCGTAGCCGTGCGCGTGGTTGCGCTTTTTAAGCTCCCGGGCGATCTCTCTGTCGTCCCCGGTCACCGGCTTGAAGGCTTCATCGGGAATGCCCTTCGCCGTTATCGCCGCCAGGTCCATTACGCCCACCAGCGAATCGCCGCATTTTATGCGGTGGTCTAAAAACGAGAGCGGCTTGCCGGGCTCGTGCCCCTCCATCCACAGCGCCACCTTGCAGAGCTCCACCGCCAGCGGGTTTTTGTCGACCCCGTAAATACAGCGGCCGATCACCTCCCTCTGCGCCCGCCGCAGTTCCTCCGGCGAGGGCTCGTCGCCTCCGGCGCGCGCCACGGCCAGCTCGCGCGCCAGGTACCGCGCCGCGGAGAGCAGAAAATGCCCGCTCCCGCAGGCCGGGTCGCACACCTTTATTGATAAAATGGCTTCCTCGACCGTCCTGTAATCACTCCCCCTCTCCCCGTGGGAGAGGGGGCCGGGGGGTGAGGTTGCCCCGGCCATCCGTTCCTTCACCACCGGCTCGAGCGCGCTTTTTATCAGTTCCGCCACCAGCTCCGGCGGCGTGTAATACGAACCGGTGGTCTTGCGCTCTTTGCCGCTTACCAGCTCGAAGCGCGTTTTCCCCGCCGCCCGTATCACGACGGCGTGATAATCCAGCATGCCCTCGTACACCGAGCCGAACTCCTCCACCGAAAGCGAACCGTAATTGACGCGCGTGGCCTGGCCCGTTTCCCTGCTTACGAATACGTTGAGATCGCGCACGCACGCCAGAAGCGTCGCGTTGTCGAGCGCGCTGTCGGTAAGCGCCTTAAGCGAGCGGTGATGAAACAGCTCGCCCGCAAGCGGGCGTATTCCCAGCGGCTCGTCTTTGCCGCCCTCCTCGAACAGGGCGAAGGTGCGTGCAAGCCCCCTCCACAGGTCGTCGTGGCGCGCGTCGTGCAGAAAGGGCTTTTCCGACAGCGCGCGCAGGCGATCCATGCCGTAATAGCGCGCGTAGATGTCGCGCTTCTCCCGCGGCGTACCGGGTATAAAGACGAGGCCGCGCTCTTCCATGACCATCAAAAAGAGGAAGCGGTAGATGAGCTGCAAAAGCCGGTGATACAGCCGCTCGGCCGTAAGCTCTCCGCCGGCAAGCGCCGCCCTTAGCGCGTCGTTACGGGGATTGCCCAGAAAGCCGTCGGCGAGCGTGATGATGGACCGCCTCACCGCGTCCGAAAGCCCGTCGCGGATACGCGACCCGGCGTCGAGCGCGTCCTGGTGGTAGCGCTCGAGTATGCACTCGGAGGCGGCGTCGCGGCGGGCGGGCATGCGCGAGACGTGCAGCAGCCGGTAGAGGATGGCGAAGTCGGCATACTGGTCCTCGTCGAACATGCGCTCCAGGTCGAACTCCACGAACGAGAGCCGCACCAGGCGGCTCGTGCCGCGCAGCAACCGAAGCTGAAGGCCGTTGGTCACCAGTGCGTAGAGGTGCTCGGTGAGGTTGAGGTATTCCTGCACCAGCGCGTGGGGCGACATGCGGGGACCGCCGCTCTCGCGCTTTCTGTCCAGGCTGTCGTTGAAACCCATTATGTGGATGGGAAAGCCGTCCCGGTTCTGCGCGCGATGGCTTATGGCGTACGACCTGCCGTTCACCGTCTCGGCCCTGCCCGCTTCCACCTCGTAGCCCAGAAGGCCAAGGAACGGAATCATGAAAAACCGTCGGGTCTCCGAGGCGCCCGATTCGCCCTCCCTTACCCGCTCCATGCGGTGGCGAAACACCTGCCACAGGTCGCGCGCGTCCGCCCACGCGCGCACTATTTCGTCCTTTACCTTCGCGCGGGAATCCAGACCGAAATCCTTCGGCGCCTGGCCCCCGTGATCGCCCTGCTCCATTTTGTCGAGTATGTCGGCCGAAAGGATTGGGCCTTCAATGCGAATGGTGGTGTATTTCACCGTCCGGTTGCCCTCCGTATATACCGCGCCGCGTTCCTCACCGCCTGTCCCGGCGCCCCACCGAAGGCGGACGCCGAGACGAGCACGCCGGTGTCGACGACCAGTTTATTTCCTTTTTTCATGAGCGCTTTTCCGAATGTGCTTCACGGCCTTCTCTATATCGTCCATGATGAGGACGGTGCGTTTGAACGCCTCGCCGGCCACCGCCAGGGCGGCGTCGAGCCGGTCCTCTTTCGAAAGCGCCGAAAGTATATATGCCTCCGGTTTGATCTTGATCGCTTTGGATGGCATACTGTTACCCCCTTCCGGTACTGAATAGAGTTGTTGCGAGATTCGAAGATACCCGCGTTCCCCCGTCGTAACCGGGGAAAAGTGGCCCTTGTGCCCGGTTACGCAACAAGTCAAACGTATATACTAAACGGCGGCGATTCCGGCGTGTCAACAACATGGTTCCCTTTTGCCGCGACGCTTTCCGGCAGCCGGGGACACGGCGGCTCAATCGTTATGGGGAAGAAGAATATACACCCCCAGTATATCCATGGGAAGCACGGGCTCGAATGCCCGGTAACGGCTTCCCCCCATCGCTTTCCTGAAGCGCTCGTGCGCCTCCACGAGCGTCTGCGCCCTTTCGAGGGCTATCTCGTCCAGTATCCCGCCGCGCGTGTTAAGCCGGCGCACCGCCTCGAGCTCCTTTTCGAGAAAGGATCCGGCGGCCTCGCGGCTCAGGTTCGCCGACGGACGGGCGGCGGCAAGGAGTTCCATGGCGGCGTCCTGGTCGATATACGTCCCTTCGCCCGGCTCTCCTCGGTAGCCCCATGCAAGCATCTCCTCGGCCACCACCTGCCTTCCGGCGCCGCGTTCCTCGATGACATTGCGCACGCGGAACATCAGCACGGTCGTCTTTACGCTCACCTCGCGGCAGCGTATAACCGACGCCCGCGAGGGCGCGGGTTTCTCGCGCTCCAGGGCGCGTGCCAGAAGGTACCGGCAGAGTTGTTCCACGAAAACGTGGTTTCGCCCCAGGTACAGGTAGCCTTCCGGAGTCGGAGAGAAAAAGCTCACCTTCAGTTCGTTTTTCGCCGGCAGGATTCCTTTCATCACCTCGGGCAGGTTGACGGTAAAAATCCGGTAGCCCTTTTTCTCCCGAACCGTCTGCACGCCCAGAATATCGTTCAAGGCCCCGACAACGAAGCGCTCCACCGCGGCGGGATCGCCGATTGAACCGTCGGCCTGTTTTAAATCTTCTTCGATTTCGTCGGCCCGTATGGCGTTCTGGGCGAATATGGTGCGCGACTGTTTTTCGCGCGCGGCCGCGTTCTCGATCGCCCTGGTGGCCTTACGTTCGCTCTGGCGCAAGGGATCGTCATCGGGGAAGTCGAGCCGCAGCTGAAGGTCGTCGCGCACCTTTTTGGGATTGAGGAGCACCGCCTTCAGCACCGCGTCCATTATCGACTGGCTGTCCTCGGGAAAGGGTATCGAAATGCCGATGGATGTTCGAATCTCGCGCACCTTGCGTAAAATGACTTTCAGAACGATGCCGTCGATGGGGTTGTCCCTGCCCCACAGCATGTACGCCAGCACCGTTTCGGCGCTCTGCCCGTAACGGTCCACGCGCCCCTCCCGCTGCTCCAGCCGGTTCGGGTTCCAGGGGAGATCGTAATGCAGCACCGCAGTGAAATATTCCTGGAGATTTATGCCCTCGCTCAGGCAGTCGGTGGCGAAAAGCAGCCGCGGCTTCGTCGTATCGATGCCTTCTATGCGCTCCTTCCGCACCTCGTCGGGGTCTTCGCTCGTTATCACCTGCACGTCGAGGCCTTTAACGGATTTCTTGAGCGCCGGGCCCAGCAGTTCCCCGAGATATCGGGCGGTGGCGATATACCGGCAGAAGACCACCGGGCAGTAGCCGCCGGCAAGCCATTCGGTCAGAATCTCCAGCGCGCGGGCCGCCTTGCGGTCGTCCTCAACAGAGCGCAGGGCGCCAAGCGCCGCCGCGAGCTCGTTCAACCGTCTGTTCTGGGCGGTGCTCCAGGGTGTTTTGTTCACCACGTCGGTGTGGGTGTGGTCGCCCTCGAACCCGTAATCGCGGTCCATAACTGGGTTGTCCTCGTCGGCTGCAAGCTCGTCGATATCCAGTCCACGGGCGATCCGGTTTTCCAGCATCTCCACGCCCGCGGCGGGGCTCGACATCACGCCGCGCAAAAGGGCAAGCGCCGACCAGTACCGGTATTTCTTCGCGCTATCGCCCGCACCGCCGTCGCCAATGAGGTTCCGGGCGAAATCAAGCGCTTCCTCGTACAGCGCGGCGTACTTCGGCGAGAGTGTGTACTCGAATTCCCCGGCGTTCCGTCGGGGGAATGGCGTATTCTCCCCCATCCATCGCTCCACGTCCGCGCGCCTGCGCTGAACGAAATGGAGCGCCAGGTCGCGCCGCTCCTCCGGTGATGCCTGTGGAAGGTCGATCCGCTCGAAATCGGGCTTTATAAGGCCGAGGAGAGAAGAGAACTCCTCCGGCTTCCCGCTGTGGGGAGTGGCGGTGAGGAGTATGAGGTGCTGTCCTGATTTTCGGGCAATATCGTGTATCAGGCTGTGCCGCTGCTGTTTGCTTTTAACGGCGCCGGCCGGCCGTGCGCAGGTATGCGCCTCGTCCACGATAATGAGCTCGGGGCATTGCTGAATGAACACCTGCCGGCGCCCCTCCGATTTGATGTAATCGATCGAGATGATCTGGTACGGATAATATTCGTAGACGCTCGTGTCGCCGTGAATCTGCCGATCCAACCGCGCCTGCGTGTTCGAACGAATGATGACCGCGTCGATGCCGAACTTGTCCTTTAACTCGGCCTGCCACTGGTCGCACAGGTGCGGCAGGCACACCACGGCGAAACGCTCGATCTCCCGGCGCTCCAGAAGTTCCTTCACGATAAGCAGCGCCTCTATTGTTTTACCCACCCCCACGTCGTCGGCGATAAAGAGCCGTATGGGATCCAATTTAAGCGCCATAATGAGCGGCACCATCTGGTACGAGCGCGGACGGAACGAGAGTTTCGCGATGGAGCGGAAAGGCCCCGCGCCCGCACGGAACAATAGACGCGACGCGTCGTACAGCAGGCGCGCGGAGGCGATATCGCCGATGTCGCCGGCGCCGGGCAGAGGGAATTCCGCCGACTCGACCGCATCCTCCTTGAAGCCAAGTGGAAGGTAGATGCCGGTTATTTCGTCCGTCGATCCGCCGAGGGGCCTGAGCAGAAGCAGATTACGGTCGGCGGAGGGCATGACCACCCATTCCCTGTTGCGAACCCTCACCAGCGAGCCCGGAGTGTATTCCATATCGTTATCGCACCTTCTTGAATATGTCGGGTCGCTTTTTCACGACAGCTTCCATATCGTCCTTATAATAATACTCGATCACCTGGTCGCCCCTGGCTATTATGGCCCGGCGCAGGTCACGGTCGCGCTCTTTCTGTACCGGGTCGTCGTGCGGCGAGCCGTCGCAGAAAACCCAGACGCCGGGATGATAATAAAAATCCGGCTTAACGTACATTCCGGGAACCGGACGCTGGGCGTCGTCGGGCAGACGCAGGCCGCACGCATGCAGGTATTCCAGGAACTTCAGTTCCGTGGACGAGCCTTTATCATATCGTTCGAGCAACCAGGCGTACTGTTCTTCGTAGCTCCTGAACGATGTCCCTCGAAGGACTTCCATTCTGCATGCCATCAGCTTCAGCAGGGCGTCCTTGATAAGGAAACGGTCAATGGTATCCTGATCCCGCTGGTTGTAATAGCTCAGGAGATCATTGTACGAAGCGGGTTCCCGGTAGCTTTCGTCGTCATAGCGGCAGATATCGTATGACGTGCGCACAATCGTAAAAAACAGATCCGGGTCATCGACAAACTGGGAGAGAATTCCCAGGCTTCCTTCCGACGCCTCGTATAAGAATATGTTCGGCTTCGCGGGATCGCCCATAAGGCTTACGTCTATTTCCGCCGGCTCGACCTGGAAGTGGCTCTCGATGGCGCGCTTCAAAGCGTACTGAAGCGTAACCACGCCGTCGAACTTCAGGGCGAGCGCCTCGATTGGTTCTATGTAC
>CAZEAH010000192.1:0-6358 GCA_964510075.1 uncultured Leptospirales bacterium
GGGCGCTTCTCATCGACACCCTGGTACAGATACGCGAAGGCGCGACCGGGCCCCTTGTAAAGCTCCTGGGCCATGATGACCCCGCCGTGCGCCTGCTGGCGGCCGGGGCCCTCGGCCGCATCAACGAGCCCGAGGCTATCGAGCCGCTCGCCCTCCTGCTCCGCGACGGCGACCGCGCCGTGCGGCGCGCTGCCATCGAGGCGCTCGCGCAGTTCGACCGGAACGCGTTCGAGGCGCTCGACGCGGCCCTTTCCAGCACCGACGAGGAGCTCCGCGACGCGGTCATGATGACCCTCGGCCTTATGGGCAAGGCCGCAACACCCTTCCTCATCGAGAAACTCGACTCGCCCGACGCGGACATCAGGCGGCGCATGGCCCGCACGCTCGGAATAGTGCGCGACGGCTCGGCCCTTTCCCGCCTCATCGACGCGCTCGCCGACCCGGACGTCACCGTCCGCGACTCGGCCGCCTGGGCGCTCGGCGAGCTTCAGGATCCCCGGGCCCGGGCACCGCTCGTCGCAGCGCTCAACGATACATCCATGCCGCCGCAATACTCGCTGTCGGCATGGGCGCTCGTAAAGTACGACCCCGACGCCGTCATTCCGGATCTGCTCGACTCTCTCCGGTCGGACTCTCCCTGGGTGCGCTGGCGCGCGGCCCTCGCGCTTGGGCTTTACGGGGACCCGCGCGGCGTGGAGCCCCTCATTCGGGCGCTCGGCGACCCCGACCTCGAAGTGCGCCGCCGGGTGATCGCCTCGCTCGGGGAAATCGGCGAGCGCGAGGCCGTCGAGCCGCTCAAGCGGATGCTGATCGACGACATCGGAGACGACTGGATACTCATCAAGCAGACCATGGCGAAAATACAGTCGCGCCGGCCCTCGGGCAACGCCCGGGGAAGGGAGGCTGATTATTATACGGAAACCGGGAACGGAACCAATGGAAATCAAACTCTACCACATTGACACGCTCGAGTACCGCGGAAGCATCGTCGCCCGAAACGGATTCGACTACGAGTTCCGCGGTGTGAGCGACGAGCACTTCATCTCAATTACCCGCGGCATGCCGCTCAGGGCTCTTCTGGCCAACCTGATCGCGTTCGATATGGTCTACGATGTGATCGAGGAAGACGAGCCCGCGTGCCCCGCGTGAAAAGCGGCCGCAAAGTCATTGACAATTTGCCGCCCCCCTGTATACTTTCCCGGTTCGGACGCGGCCGTTCCCGCCGGGAGCGGCGCATGTCGATTCACGCAGAGATACACGGATGGCCGGGGACGATAAACATTTGAGCGACTTCGATCTGGATTCCTTCGACATAGACGTGGACCTGGACAACCCATTCGCCGACGAGATCAAGGCGGGAAAAACCAGGCCCGAACCCCCGCGCAGGGCTCCGGCCGCGGCGCCGCCCCCTCCTCCCGTAAGCGAAATAGAGCGCCCGGAGCCCCGAAGACGCTCGTCCAAGGACTTCAACCCGGACATGGACGCCCTGCTCCTCACGGCGCAGTCGGCCATGATCATTGAGGGAATGAAGAACTACACGCAGGGCAACTTCTCTTCGGCGACGCTTTCCATCTACATGGAAGCGCTCAGAGGGGTCTCGCTCTACACCAAGATCCTCGACCGCAATCCCAACAACTACAACAAGCTGAAGGAGCTCATCGACGCGGACATCGACTGCAAGGAGGTCGAGGCCATCGCCTTCAACATGTACAAGAAGATGCACGGCATCGACCCCGACTCATACCAGGAGAAACTGGCCGCTTTCGAGAAATTCGAACTGCTGTTCAGGGAGGCGGTCAACAAGGCCTCGGTGAGCAACTCGATGCGTCTTCTTAAAAAATATCTTCTCATGTCGGGAAGCCTCGACGAGGTAAAGGTGCGCAACTGCTTCGCTTCCGGCAGCACCGATTTCGCCTCCGACATCCAGAACTTCATACAGCACATCAAGCTGGCCCACGAGATGGTAAAAAAGGGCAAGTGCGAGATATCCAAGGGCCTCAAGGGCCGCGACATCAACATTTTCATCATTAAGACCTCATACCTGCTGTATTTCTACTACACCCTGTCGGGCAACGCCGAGATGGCCGAGTACTACGGCCGGGTGCACAATAATTACAAAAAGTATTTCGTTATCCGCGACTGATGCGGCACGTTCCACGCCCCGCACACCTAACGCGCACGGAGACCCCCCGGCGCGTGAGCGCGAAGGAGCGGCCGTGATCGAAGCCCGTCCGCCCGGAGCGCCCCCTCTCATCCCCGACGGGACCATTCCGCGCTTCGGCGCGCCCGCGCTCCGCGACGCGGCCCTGCGCGTCCACGCCCTTGTGAACGCCGCAATCCCGGAGCTCTGCCGCGCGCTTCCCCCGTCACAGCGCACCGACGCCGCCCTGTTTCTCATGCGCTACGGCTCGGCCATGCGCGACGGCGCGCCGGAGTTCTTCCGCAATTTTTACGCTCCTTCGTACACGGTGCTCGCCCATGTCGATTCCTCGGCCGCGGCCCCCCGGTGCTCCCCGCGCGGTTCCCTCGAGCGCGCGGCCGCGGCCCATGCGATGGCCATGCTGCTCCACTCGCTGGACGACCACCTCTGCGACGGCGAGCTCCCCCCGACCCAGCTCTCCC
This sequence comes from uncultured Leptospirales bacterium, assembly GCA_964510075.1. Lineage (GTDB taxonomy): Bacteria > Spirochaetota > UBA4802 > UBA4802 > UBA5368 > MVZN01. The sequence goes on from CAZEAH010000192.1 coordinate 2,623, forward strand.
TGCTCGTTCGGAGCGAGGCCTGGCGTCGCTACCGCCATGCCCTGGGCGAGCTTTCCGACGGCGACGCCGCCGCGCGCGCCCTTACCGACGAGTGCGTCGACGCGTACTACCGGGGCGTCACGACGGACCTCCGGCCCGCCTCACTGGAATCGTACATGGACCGCTTCCGCGACGAGATGGCGACCTGGTGTGCCGCGCCGCTCGCGCTCGCCCGCCTGCGCGGCTTCTCCGAAGAGGAGCTCGCCGGCATACGCCGCGCGTACGAGTGCTTTGGCATCGCCTGGCGCCTGCTCGACGACCTTCAGGACGCCGAGGAGAACTTCGCCGAGCGGAGGGCCACCGCCCTGTGGGCGGCGCTTCCGCCGTCCGGACGCGCGGCGTGGGAAAACGGAGACCGCGACCTCGCGCGCGGGGCCATTGAGTCCGAAGGCGCGGCCGAAGCCCTGCTGCGTACAATCGTCGGCCTGCTCCGCGAAGGGGCCGTCATCGCAGAAGGGCTCGGCATGGCCGGCCTCGCGGAAGAGTACCGCGCGCTCGCCGCTCCGCTCGACGCCGCCGCTCCCCGCTCCGGCGGCTCCGACCATACGATCGAAGCCGCAGCGCGCGAAAACATCAGCGTCGAGCTCACCACCCGCTGCGGCAACGCCTGCGCCCACTGCTTCGTCCGCGCGCGCGGGGACGACCGCCTGGACATGCCCTTCGAAACGGCGCTTTCGGTGCTTCGCGACGCGCGCACCGCCGGTTACCGGACCCTCCACCTTACCGGCGGCGAACCGCTCCTCTGGGAAGGCCTCCCCCGACTGCTCGACGAGGCATACGGAATGGGATTCGAATCGGTCTACATCAATACTACCGGCGCTCCGCTCGACGCGGACAGCGCGCGGGCCTTCGCGCGTTACGGCGAACGCCTGGCGCTCTCCATAAGCCTTCAAGGCCCCGCAACGGTCAACGACCGCCTGCGCGGCCACGGGGCGTCCGATTCGGCGCGGCGCGCCATCGCCCTCGCGCTCGACGCGGGCCTGTCCGTGGACGTGTTCGCCTGCGCCGGCAAAAGCCTCGTGCCCGAGCTCCCGCGCTTCGCCGACGGGCTCTTTCGCGAATACCCGCCGATAAAGAGCCTCACGCTCATACAGATCATCCGCACGGTTCGCGCACCCTCCGCGCTCGACGGCGAGCTCCTGGGCCCCGGCGATTTTATCGCGCTGGTGCGCTCGGCCGCGCTGCTCAATCTCTACTGCCTGAGACTGCGCCTGCTCGAGAACCCGCTCGCCGGCGCGGCGGCCGCGGCCATGGACCTCCCCTGGCTTCCCGCGTCGCCGCCGCTGGTCAGGCCCGGTCGCCTCACGGTGCTCGCGGACGGCGCCGTCACCCCCGCGCATTCCGGGCGCCTGGTCCTTGCCGCGTTCGCGCCGGGATCGATCGCCGCGACGCTCGCCTCGGAGTCCTATCGCGCGCTCACGGGGCCCGACGCCGACCGCTGTCCCGCGTGCCGGCACGCCGCGCTCTGCCGCCGGGCCGGCATGGTCCGCCCCTCCGAGTGGTACCGCGACTCCGTGGAGTCGCCTCCCTATTGCGTGAGGGTGCTGGATGCACTGATATCATGATTATTGTTGACCGCTGTATACTTTGAAGCCGATTTTCTATTTGACCGGCGGGATTGATCTTCAAACCGGCAGTATCACGGCTCCGTAATGACGCGGTGTGCTCGGGTCGATACCGGGCAGGAACCCGGATTATACCGCGATGCTGTCATAGTTACCGATAAGGAGGTGCGGGACGCTTATATCTTCATCGATCTCATCCCAATGCAGACCAGTCCCTCCCCCGCTCATCTCGAACCTGTTCCTCTGCTCCATGCTCGCGTTTCTCAGCCTCGGAAAATAAGCGAGAGGAACGGATAATACTCTTCCATCGATAAACTCTATCCATAAATTATGTTCATCAAACCAGGCTTTCCGGGCCCTGGCCTCAGTCGTTGAAGAACTCATTCCATTTCTCGATAATCCGTTCTTTCCCGCCCCTATTTCCTGCGCAGACAGATCATGCTGATATCGTCGTCGGTGAGGCGGTCTTTGCGCCGCTTCTCTCCTTTCATGTTCTTCTTCACGGCGGCGCACATTTCGGCCGGCGAAGAACCCGCGGGCAGACCCTCCAGCACGGAGCGCAGGTACTCCTCCCCGTGCATGGCGCGGCCGTCGCCCGAGCCCGAAGGCGACTGCCGGAAGCCCTCGTCGAGCAGTCCGTCGGTATAGAGAAAAAGCACCGAGCCCGGGTCGAAATCGATGACGGTCTCGTTGTAGATGACGTTCTTCCTGAAGCCGATTATGGGCCCCACGGGCTTGAGCGCCCATACTTTCCCTCCCGCCACGGCGAACTGGGTGGGATGCCCGGCCGAGGCGAAGCGGAGCGAGCCCGTAAAGAGGTCGATCTCGGCGATACAGCAGGTGAATACGATGCGGTAATGCGAGAAGCGCGCGCAGAAACGCTCGTTGAGCGCCGTTATCATGGCGGCGGGCGAGGCGAGCTCGCCCCGAAGCTGACCGTATTCGGTCATGATGGTGATGGTATTCAGCGAGGCATGGATGCCGTGCCCTGTGGCGTCGCCCAGAAAAACGCGTATTTTCCCCGGGGTGTACTCGTGCACGTCGTACACGTCGCCTCCTATGGCGAAGAGGGGATCGTAGTCGATCGCGTACTCGACCGCGGAGGTGTCCACCATGCTCCGCATGAGACGCGAAAGGAATCCCCGGGCGACGACAAGGTCCTTGCTGATTATCGATTCCCATTCGGTGAGACGCCGGACCGCCTCGTCGAGCGCGGCGGCCCTCTCCGCCAGCGACTGGTACTCGGCGCCGGACTCCCTGTTCAGGAAGGTCTCCACGCGTTTCTCCATGGAGATCATGTTGCTGATAACAAGCTGGTTCTCGACGCGCGCCAGCACCTCGCTCGAGTTGAAGGGCTTTACGATGTAGTCGTTGCCGCCGAAGGCGAAGCCCTTCACCATGTCCCCCATGCCGCTTCGCGCGGTGACCATTATGATGGGGATGTAGATGTCGGGATAGGTCTCGCGTATCTTGGCGGCGACCTCGAAGCCGCTCATACCCGGAAGCATGATGTCGAGCAGCACCACGTGCGGCATCGCCTCTCCTACGGCCTCAAGGGCACCCGGGCCGTCGCCTGCGGTCCTCACCCCGTAGCCGTGCCGGCTGAGGACCTCTATGAGTATGCGGCGGTTTTCCGGGTCGTCGTCGACCACCAGCACGCGGACCTCGGACGGCGTGTCGGCGCGCCGCCTGAACGCGCCCGCGGCGTCCGGCTTCGTCGGGGCGTCCCGCACCATACCCTCGACAGACTGCACTCGCGGCGGCGGACATGCCGGCTCGAGCTCGTCGCGCCGGAGCGTCACCGCGCCCGGAGGCGGACACGAAGGAAGCCACACGGTGAAAAGGCTCCCCTTGCAGGGCTCGCTGACGGCGCTTATGCGCCCGCCGTGCATCTCCACAAGCTGGCGGGTGATGGGGAGGCCCAGCCCCACCCCGCCGTGCCGCCTGGTGTCGGCCGTTTCGAGCTGGCGGTACGGGTTCCAGATGTGCGCCATGTCCTCGGATTCTATGCCGCAGCCGGTGTCGCGCACCGCGATATTGACGCCCTCGCCCTCGGTGTGCGCGGTAAGCGTCACCTCGCCCTCGTCGGTGAACTTGATGGCGTTGGCCAGAAGGGTGAGCAGTATCTGTTC
>CAZEAH010000193.1:0-6345 GCA_964510075.1 uncultured Leptospirales bacterium
GAACATCGCCCGGATGCACGATATCATACGCGAGCTGACGGAAATCGAGACGCGGCTCGACTCGTTCATCGACGTTACCATGTGGATAAGCGACCCGCACGGCGCCGGCGACCGTTTCGTATCGATCCTGAAGGGACGCTTCGGGCTCGTCTGGAGGATCTGCTACGAGGCGCTCCCGAAAACGTTTTCGGACGAGAAGATCGAATACCTTGGGCGCATTATACGCAAAGAAAAATATTTCCGCGCCGAGACCTACGCGATGGAGCGCCAGGACGTCATTTCCTCGCTGGTGAGGATAATCCAGTACAGGGTCCAGAACGTCGCGGATTTCGACCTCATCCGAAACAACATAAACAGGGACCTTAAACTGGTGCTCGAAAACCTCATTCTCAACTACCCGGTCCCGAATATCATATACGAAAACGCCCTCATCGCCGACCGCGTGATCTCGGCGCTGTGCAAGATCGTAAAGCAGGTGATACTGGGAAACCTCATAGTACTGGGCGACATCTTCGACCGTGGCGACGAGCCGGATAAAATTGTGCGAATCCTCAACAGCCGCGAGATCAGGCCGTACGTCAAGCTCGTCTGGGGAAATCACGACATACTGTGGATGGGGGCCGCGGCGGGCAACCGTTCGATGATCGCCGAGGCCCTTCGAATAAGCGTGCGCTACGACAACCTCGATTTTCTCGGCAGGCTGGGAATAAACCTGTCGAGCCTCATAGAGCTCGCTGAACGGCTTTATCCCGCGGACGTCGGCGGCAACTTCAAGGCGAAAAAGGAGCTCTCCCGCAAGCTGGAGAAGACGCTGGCGATAATCCAGTTCAAACTTGAGGAAAAAACCATCCGCGATAACCCGGATTTCGGCATGGAGTCCCGCCTGTGGCTGGACAGGCTTGCGGACATGCTCAGGAAGGGCGATACCTCCGGGCTTACCGACACGCACTTCCCGACCCTTGACCTCGACGATCCTCCGCGGCTCAGCGACGAGGAGGCGCGGGTCATCGACGACCTCGCCCGCCAGTTCACGGAAAGCGATCGGCTGAAGTCGATCATGCGCTTTTTCTTCGACCGGGGCAGCATGTACCATATAAACAATTATATCCTCAATATACACGCGCTCATACCGAGCACGGCCGACGGCACATTCGAGGAACTTCTCGGCAAGCGCGGGAAGGACCTCTTCGACCACCTGCAGGAGATGATAAAGAACATCGGAGAGAACTATTTCGCGGGCAGAGCGCAGAACGAGCGCGAACTGGCCATAATGTTCTACCTCTGGTGCGGCCCGAAATCGCCGTTTTTCGGCAAGGATGCCATGAAGACCTTTGAACGATATTTCTTCACCGACAAGGCCACCCACAAAGAAAGGCTTCTCTACTGGGGCGAAAATCTGAAAAGACCCGAATTCATGGACCTCATCATGAGGGAGTTCGGGGTAAAGAGGATCGTCTACGGCCACACGCCGGTAGATTTTAAAAAAGGAGAGAAGATAGCGTCGGCGGACGGGCGCGCAATCAACATCGACGGCGGCTTTTCGGACGCATACCTCAGCCGCGGGCACGCGCTTATCCATACTCCATACTCCATCTACGCGATCATCCTGCCGACCTCTCAGGAGATACGCGAGGCCAGGATAAAACGCGAGCCGGTCAAACTCATGGTCGAAACAATCGACACATTCGAAACGCCCCTCAGGGTAAGGGACACCTTCGCCGGAAGACAGCTTATGAAGAAGAGAAACATACTGCGCGAGGAGCTTGCCGGCTACCGATCAGCCGAAGAGCTTCTCTGACGGAAAGCGGGCTCAGGCGATCACTTCCAGGCAGGTTTTTACAAAGTCGAATATTGTAAGGGCGCGGTCCTTGTCGACCATGCTGATCTCGGCGTTTTTGGTGCCCGCGCCCTTCTGCACGAGTATTCCGTCGTCGCCGAGCCAGCGGACGGCGTTTTCGTAGTTCGGCATGGAGAGCGATTCCGACAGACGCACTTCCCCCGTATGATACAGACGCACCCCCGCCCTTCTCACATCCGCTATGAAGTCCTTCCTGCCGGTCTTTCGAACACGCTGGTTGAGAACCGTATGAAGAACGATGTAATACGATTCGAAATATTCCTGTATTATTTTGGCGTGATACCTCAGAACATCGACGCCGGCCTCGTCGACGGTTATCACGCCGTCTTCTCCGGCTATGATATGTTCCGTCCGAAGATGTTCGAACACGTCCCGGTCGAACGGCAGCCCGTCCTCGTCGGTCGGCGGCGAAAAGACGAACTCGTGAGCGAAGAGACGCCTGAGGGTAAGGCAGATCTCTTTAACCGCCGAATACCCCGTGTCCGCTTTTTTTCGCGACACCAGAACCGCGACCGCGGCCATACTGAGGGGTACCATGTAATGGATGATGCTGTTCTTATAGAAGACTATCCGCGCCCTGTTGTCTTCCCGCAGAACATAAAAGTCCTTCACCACCTCCTTTTTCTTGCTCCCCTCGACGCGCAGTTCCTCGACTATCCTGTCCTCCATGTAGGCGCCGATGACGTAGTCCACGATCTCGTCGAGATTGGACAGATCATGCAGCGATTCGGACATACGGATGCCGGCCGACGAGAAATACCGGTGGATTGCCGCGATCCTTTCCACAAGCATCTGGCGGGAGAAGCCTTTTACCGCCGAGATGAGCATTGCGGCCGTTGTAAGCGCGAACGGCGTCACCACCGTCACCTCGTTGATGCGCCGTATAACGGTATTTGCCACCTCGAGCGCGACGTTCTCCTTTTCGACCCCGCCCTCTCTTATCTCATTCAGCGTAAAAGGCGTGTTGAACGTAACGTACACCCTGCCGTATTTCCGCTTAAGCAGTTTGCGGCTTTCCACCATCGCCGAAACCGATTCCGCCGTCTTTTCACGGCCCTTCACCTCGGCGACGTAACTCTGCTCCTCCAGTATCCGGTCGTAATTGATCGAGACGGGCACAAACACAAGGTCCCTGTTGTATCCCTCGTCTATCGCGTCCATCAGGTAATTGAGGAAGCCGAGCTTGGGCAGCGCGAGCTTTCCCGTGCGGGTGCGCCCGCCCTCGATAAAAAACTCGATGCTGTAGCCCTCCGACACCAGGGTCTTTACATACTGCTTGAATACGACCGGATAGAGCTTAAGGCCCTTGAAGGAGCGGCGCAGGAAGAAGGCGCCCGAGTGCCTGAAGATGACGCCCATCGGCCAGAAGCTCAGATTAACCCCGGCGGCGATATGCGGCGGGAACATGTTATTCATGAATAGTATGAAGGAAATGATGAGGTAGTCCATGTGGCTTTTATGGCACGGCGTAAAAACGAGCGGGCCTTTCTGGGCGGCCTCGCGTAGCATTTTTATGGATTCTGGATCGTAGGATATGCCGTCGAAAATCTTTCGCAGAAGCACGCTCACCGTCTTGGCGAAATAGCTGGTATACACCAGCGAATAGTCCGCCGCGATCTCGCGATAGTACTTGTAGGCCTTCTTGCGCAATTTCCGTTCGGGAGTGCCGTCATCGCGGGCGAGCCGCGCGATCTCGTCGAGCACGTTCCTGTGATAGAGCACCTTTTCCATCATCTCCTGCTGCGACTTTATGACGGGGCCGAGCGTGGTGCGCTTTTCGTGATGGTAGATTCCCAACAGTTTGTTGCGGATTTCAATGGCGATCTGCCGGGAATCGTCCGATTTTGAGGAAGCGATTTCCTCCTTAAGATTGAGCGGCGCGGTTATGCGAACGTAGGCGGGCATCGGGCTTTTAAGGGTCGCTATCCATCCCGAAATTAGCCCCTTGTCGCCGGTCGCCTTGGAGGTCAGGATATCGCGGGGCGAGGTCCAGAGGACGTTCTTATTGCCGCTACGCTCGGGGTTCCGGTTCCAGAAGATCATCTGGGGCAGAAGATATATAGGTGTTTCGATCCGTTTCTGCACCTCGACGAGGTGGAGTATCGAATCGTACTTGATCTCCATATAGCGCTTGATAAAAAAGTGCCGCGACATGAGCGAGAGGATGATGCTTTTCCCTCCGGTAATGAGCTCCCTTACGTGGTCGGTGTCGAGGACGAACTTGTACTTCCTCCTCAATATGACCTGGTCCAGCAGCTTAACGATGCGCTTCCAGACAAAACCAGCGGGCTGCAGCAGAAAAGGGTTGTACTCCAGCGAAAACACGGGAGGTTCGAATCCGTGCCGCCTGAGGAGATTGTACAGGATGAGCAATGAGATGTTCGAGCTGTGAAATGAGGCGTATACGATATGCCTGTTCTCGGCCGAACACTCCTGGAGGGTTTTAAGACTCTCGGCGTCGAAATCGATATTGCGAAACACGACACCGGTGAGCTTTTCGACCAGCGGATTGAGTCTGTTGTATATTTCGCCGTCGTATACATTCGAGGTGATTATCCCCGAATCGCCGCCATTCTTCATTGACCTTCACTCCCCATGCCCCGCCGCCGGCGACCCCGATGGCCCCATACGGCGGGATTCCGAACGGACAAGGATCTTCACCACCGGACATCGCCGATAGCGCGCATTTGGTTGATTGTACGCTATTATCGCTTAATGAGAATCAGTTATAGTTTCACCCTTCTGACCGATATGCAACGTGATATTGCATTCCATTCAGTAACTGACCTGCCGCAGGGAGGCCGGATGCAGGACAGGGCATGCGCCCGTCTACCGGAACCATTGCGGTATTCAGCCAGCCGTGTTGAAATATGGCAAGTAATTTTTACCGGGCATCCATAACAAGAAAAGTCCAATTTTTATATACATAATATGATATATATTCATCTCGATATCCGCACCCGGGCCGGCGGGGCCACGTCGACGACATGATTCCCGCACGTTCTGCCGGGTCTCCTTCAAATATTCCCCGAAAATGCCGGCAGTGCTTCCACGGCCCGGTCCGAAGTGGAACCGTGGGGAAACGGGAGCAAAATTGCGCCGCTGGACGAAAAAAACGATTGAAAAAAAATGCCGGGGCGGGAGTAAATACTGTTAGATGGATATCGGGATGTAGCGCAGTCAGGTAGCGCGCTGCGTTCGGGACGCAGAAGCCGGGAGTTCAAATCTCCCCATCCCGACATCGTTCTTTTTAAAGCCCCGACGGCAAAACAGATACAACCGGCGGCCGGGCTAAATAAAAATAGACGAAATCGCGCATCCCTGCTATAGATACGGCTGAGGTTCTCCGATATAGTAGTGACCGGCACGGCCGGCGCGCAGTGCCGAATATGCTTGAAATATTCGGAAAGGTATACTATATTTCTCTTAATTAGGCTCAAATGCGGCTCAGATGCTCAGATTGATGCGGCTGGCTAAAACGTTACCTCCAATAGCACCATTAAAATCCGAGAGGGATTAAGGGGCGGCCGGGAAATCAAGAAAAGCGACATGCCAGACACCAGAACCTCAGAGATATTCACTGTTTCGTTCCCGTCGCTGAAGGACTCCCGAAAGGGCATTGTCAACGCGGTAATCGAAAAAATACAGGAAAAAGGCCTCTCGACCAGGCTTTCCGGGGACGAGCTTTATCTCATCATCGACGAAGCCGTAACCAACGCCATGGAGCACGGCAATAAGTGGGACCCCGAAAAGAAAGTCCTCATCTCGGTTTTAAAAAATTCCCGTCACCTTAAAATCAGAGTCAGCGACGAGGGTAAGGGATTCGCCTGCGGCCGGTACGATGATACTTCCGCAGACCCGGGGCCGCTGACTCTTCGAGGGAGAGGAATTAAAATTATACGCCAGTTCTGCAGTCCCCGCTGGAACGACTGCGGCAACTGCATTGAACTCATCATCGACCTGGCCTGAAACTCCCGATGAACCGTATTGTTACCTTTGCCGTCACGGCGTCGTTTATACTTTTATCGGGCACGCCGTTCCCCCTCCCCGCAAATGGAGCCGCGGTGTTTGAAGACACGGCGCATACCTTCAGCGAGATCCGCGAAACGATCAAAGATATCCGGCAGACCGCGGGCGGCGTAATGCGTTTTCTGGAAAGCGTCTCATCCGTTGTCGGTACGATCGCCCGGCTGATCGATCCGCGCGCGCTGGCGCTCCTCTTATTTGTTCTGGTCTTTTCGGCCGGCTTCGCCGCGATAGGCGTCCCCCGCGGCAGGGCTTCGTTTTTCATATCGCTTGCGCTGGTCGACACCCTGTGGTTCGTGTGGGGCAGAAGCATGAACGCGGAGATGCCCTCCTATGCGCTCTCAATGGCCGGAGCAAACCTGTATCTGCTCGTGCCCTATTTCAGCTACCTTCTCCTCCGGCACCGGGCCCTGCCCGCCGCCGGACGCCTCGTCTGGCTCGACGCCGACCGCAACGTGACC
>CAZEAH010000194.1:0-6337 GCA_964510075.1 uncultured Leptospirales bacterium
TTATGGAACCGCGGCCAGCGCTCCGGGCGCGCCCTCACATCACCGGCGAAACCCGTAAGGCCTGAATGATACCGATTGGAATGGGAAAAACGGAAATGCGTGAGGTATGCACGCCCGCCCCGACTCGAACGGGGGACCCACAGCTTAGAAGGCTGTTGCTCTGTCCAGCTGAGCTACGGGCGCGTATTCGGGGTGATAGGATTTGAACCTACGACACCCTGGTCCCAAACCAGGTGCGCTACCGGACTGCGCCACACCCCGTACGGTACTTTCCTACTATAATCGGCCGGAATTCGTGTCAACAGAATTTTCACGCGTCTCCGGCCCGCGGCGCTCCGATCAGGAAAAGCGTCCCCACTCCTTTTCGATGAGCCCGCGCACGTGGGAAAGGAATTTGTCCCGCGGCACGCGCGTCGTTTCGGTTTCCCCGCGGAGCTTCACCTCGATCTCGCCGTCCTTAAAGAAGCTCTTGCCTACGGTAACGCGGGCCGGCATGCCGATAAGGTCGGCGTCGGCAAACTTTACGCCCGGGCTCGCCTTGCGATCGTCGTAGAGCACCTCGATGCCGGCGCCGACAAGCGTTTCGTAGATCTCGTCGACGGCGGCGATTTCGTCCTCGGTTTTCGCTATGCCTACAAGGTGCACCTGGAAGGGCGCGACAGTCATGGGCCACACAATTCCCTTTTCGTCGTTGTGCTGCTCGATCACCGCGGCCATCGTGCGGTTGATCCCGATGCCGTAACAGCCCATTATGGGGTGCACCGCCTTTCCGTTTTCGTCGAGCACGGTAAGGTCCATGGACTTCGTGTATTTGTATCCCAGCTTGAAGATGTGCCCCACCTCGATCCCCTTGCGTTCGTCCATGGCCGCACCGCAGCGCGGGCAGGCGTCGCCCTTAACGGCGGAGGTGATGTCGGCCTGTTCCGTTATCTGGAAGTCCCTTCCCGGGTTCACCCCGGCGTAATGGCGGTCCTTCTCGTTGGCCCCGGTGATCGCGTTGCGCGCATCGCGTACGGACAAGTCGAAGACGGCGCGTACGGCCTTCTCAGTTACCGGCCCGGCGAAGCCCACCGGCGCACCTGTCACATCCTCCACCACCGAATCACTCGCAAGCTCGAGCTCGAGAGCGCCGAGCGCGTTCTTGAGCTTCACCTCGTTTATCTCCCTGTCGCCCGGCACCACCGCCATCACCGGCTTTCCGTCGGCGACATAGATGATGCTTTTCAGAAAGCGCCCGGCCGCGCATTTAAAGTACGCCGCCAGCTCATCGATCGTCCTAACATTCGGCGTGTCGACAACGCGCAGCTCCTCCGCGGCGTCCTCGCTTTGCGGCTCCGGCCGCCGGTACTCGGCGCGCTCCTGGTTGGCCTTGTATCCGCACGAGGCGCAGAGCAGAAGCACCTCCTCGCCGACCTCGGAAGCCACCATGAACTCCTCGGAATTGCTGCCGCCCATGGCCCCCGTGTCTGCCTCCACCGGGATAGTCTCGATGCCGCAGCGGCTGAAGATGTTCCGGTATGCCCTGCGCATGGCCTGGTATGAGCGCTCCAGGCCCTCCTCGTCCATGTCGAAGGAATAGGCGTCTTTCATTATAAATTCCTTGCTGCGCATCACCCCGTAGCGGGGGCGGATCTCGTCGCGGAACTTTGTGTTGATCTGGTATGCGTTGAGCGGCAGGTCGCGATACGACGACACGATCGAGCGCACGGCCGCAGTAAAGGCCTCTTCGTGGGTGGGGGCCAGGGCGTACTCCTGGCCGTTGCGGTCCTTTATGCGGATCATCTCCTTGCCCATGGCGTCCCAGCGCCCGGACTCCTTCCAGAGGTCGGCGCTGGTAAGCTCGGGCATGAGGAACTCCAGCGCGCCCGAGCGCTCCATCTCATCGCGCACGATATCGATGATTTTTCTGAGCGCGCGATAGCCGAGCGGAAGGTACAGGTACATGCCGGCGGACTCCTTGCGTATGAGTCCCGCGCGGAGCATCAGCCGGTGGCTGGTCACCACCGCGTCGGAGGGGTCTTCCCTGAGGGTCGGTACGAGGTATCGTGTGAATCTCATGATCGTGGTTCGCGCTCCTTTCGGTTTTCTGCGGTACGACTGGTTCCGGGAAATGGTCCGCCGCCGTTATAAAGCGTTTCTCGCTGCATCCTGTCATTGCGAGCCCCTGTCTCATCGGGGCGTGGCAATCTCATACGGCAACCGGCTTTTTACGTGAAACCTGTTGCCTGGTGAGATCAGCACGACCCTGTGCTCCTCGCGATGACACGTTTATTACAGCATGCTGTCATAACAAGCCCCCGACCGTATCGTGGCGCGGCGTTCTCGTTGTTTTTCGAGTTCCTAAAATTCCGGCCTTCCCCTATAGCCGAGATCGGCGCCTTTCACGCGACGGCGTATTCCCCGCGATTTACGTCGCTCCCCTGCACGCTCTGCTTACACAACGGCCCTTTGCTTGACAAGAAAAAATTAAACCCTTAGGATACAACCGATTATTAACATTTTCTTCATATATTCGTAATAATTATTTTAAAATTGAACGCTTTAAAGGGTACAGTAAATCAACCCCGCTCCGACGCACAGCTATCCCGAGGACGCGGGTGAACACAGGGACACGGTCCGAATGGAAGAAAAAATCACCGTCAACAACCTGAGCTTTTATTACGGCAACAATCCGGCCGTCAGCGAAATCAGCCTCCCCGTGTATAAAAACACGGTGCTGGCCCTCATAGGGCCGTCGGGCTGCGGAAAGTCCACCTTCATACGCTGCATTAACAGGATGAACGACATCATCGCCAACACGCGCGTTGAGGGCGAGCTACTTATCGACGGGGAGTCGATCTACGACCGCGCCTACGACGTCACTCGGTTGAGAAGGCGGGTCGGAATGGTTTTCCAGAAGTCCAACCCCTTCCCGAAGTCCATATTCGAGAACATCGCCTACGGACTGCGCATCAACGGCATGAAGAACCGCTACGACATAGAAAGCCGGGTCGAGAGCTCGCTCAAAAACACCGCGCTGTGGGACGAAGTGAAGGACCGCCTGAACGAATCGGCCCTCGCCCTTTCGGGGGGACAGCAACAGCGCCTGTGCATCGCGCGCACAATCGCCATCGAGCCGGAGATCATCCTGATGGACGAACCGGCCTCGGCGCTGGACCCCATCTCCACCCAGAAAATTGAGGAGCTCATACAGGACTTAAAAAAACGCTATACAATCGTCATCGTCACCCATAACATGCAGCAGGCGGCGCGGGTGAGCGATTACACGGCGTTTTTCTACATGGGCCGGATGATCGAGATAAACCGGACCGATATCATTTTCACCAAGCCCGACAACGAGATGACTGAAAATTACATCACCGGTAAATTCGGCTGATCAAGGAGGACGCGATGCCCACCCACCTGGAACAGGAGCTCGAAAACATCAAGAGCAAGGTCTTCGAAATGGCGGACATCGCCATCGAGGCCATCGCCCGCTCCATCGAGTCGCTTAAAAAAAGCGACGTACGCCTTGCCGAGGACGTCCTCCAGCGTGACGCCGAGCTCGATCAGCTCGAGATAACAGTTGACGAGGAATGCATACGCATACTGGTAACCCGCCAACCAGCAGCTGCCGACCTGCGCCTCGTGCTCTCGCTTCTCAAAATAAACACCGACCTGGAGCGCATCGGCGATCTCGCCACCAATATCGCGCGGGAGACAATACGCCTTGACGGCAAGCCCACCCTGAAACCGCTGGTTGACCTTCCCATCATGGCGAAGATGTGCATCGACATGATTAAGGACTCCTTTCAGGCGATCTCGGAGAAGAACGCGGCGATGGCCAAAGGAGTGATCGGGCGCGACAAGGACATAGACGCGCTCAATACACAGGTATACCGCGAGCTCATTTCGTACATGCTCGAGAACCCGCACACCATAACGCAGTCGCTGGGACTTATAATGGTGTCCAAGGCGCTCGAGCGTATCGGCGACCACGCAACCAATATCTCCGAGAAGGCGGTGTATTACATCGAAGGCGAGGACATTCGGCACCAGTAAGCGGGGGTAAGGCACAGATGCCTACTAAAAAAAAGATATTCGTGGTGGACGACGAGAAGGACATCCAGGAAATACTAAAAGTCAACCTGTCGCTTCAGAACCTCGACGTGGCAACCTTCTCCTCCGGCGAGGAGGCGCTTGCCGCGCTCAAGAACGGCCTGCCCGACCTCATACTTCTCGACGTCATGATGGACGGCATGGACGGTTTCGAATTCTGCAAAACGCTCCGCGCGAACGACGCGTACAGGGACATCCCCATAATTTTCCTTTCCGCCAGGACCGAGGAGTTCGACCGGGTGCTCGGACTCGAGCTGGGCGGCGACGACTACATCCCCAAGCCCTTCAGCGTGAAGGAGGTAAGCGCCCGCGTGAAAGCGGTGCTCCGCCGGACCGATACCCGGACGGCGCGCATGCTCAATGAAAAAAAGCTGGCCTACAAGGGCGTCGAGCTTTTCCCCGAAAAGTACTCACTCAAGATCGACGGCAAGAGCGTAAAGCTCACAAAGACCGAATTCGAGATCCTGTTTCTTTTCCTGAAACACCCTGAGAAGATATTCACCCGCGACAACATCATCGACAGCATCCGCGGAGACGACGTGTACGTGATCGACCGGACAATAGACGTGCATATCATGAACCTCCGAAAGAAGCTCGGGAAATACAAAAACATCATCACCACCTTTTCGGGCGTCGGCTACGGCTTCAAGGAATGACCGCCCGGGCACCGCGAGGCCGTTTTGAACAAGCTCAGGCATAAAATCCTCCTCTTTTATACGGTCCTCACGCTGGCGCTGGGGCTGTTCTTTTTTCTCTTCTTCCTTGATCTGGTAAGGGACACGCACCTGTCGCTGATCCGCGGAGATATCGGCGAAAAGTTGCAGCTTGCCGAAATCCTTCTGGAGCGATCGGGCGCGCTCACCCGTCGCGACGGACGCCTTCTGAACGACGAGGCGCGTCGTATTTCATCGATCATACATCTCCGCGTAAGCGTTATCGACGAAAAAGGCGTCGTGCTGGCCGATTCGTCGCGCGACGTTGAAACGCTCGACAACCATTATTACCGTATCGAGGTGCGGAGGGCGATCGAGGAAGGGAGCGGCGAGAGCATCCGTTACAGCAACTCCCTTCAAACCGAGATGCTGTACAGCGCGAAGAAAAGCGGAGCCTATGTCATTCGTCTGGCAAAACCGCTCCACGACATAGACCGGAGTGTGGCGTCGCTGCGCGCCTTCATCATGGCGGTGATGGGCGGGACGCTCGTCCTCGCCTTCCTGGTAAATGTGGCCATTTCGCGCCTCATCACGCGTCCCATAAACGAGACCATCGACTTCGCCGACGATTTCGCGCGCGGGGACCTCGCGCGGCGCATCTTCAACTACAGCGACGACGAGGTGGGCAAGCTCCAGAAATCACTTAACCGTCTTGCCGACTCCCTGCAGGACAAGATAAACACCCTGGTCCTCGAGCAGAACAAGCTGGGCGTTACGATCGAAAACATCAACGACGGGATCGCGGTCGTCGGAAGCGACAGGAAGGTCATTCTTCTTAACGGGGCGTTCGCCTCACTGCTCGAAATACGGGGTAAGCCTGAGGGACGGTTCTACTACGAGGTGATCAGGAACAGCGCGCTGAACGCCCGTATCGAGCGCTGCCTTTCCGAGGGGGACGAGGCCGGTTTCGAGATCGAACTGATCAACGACATCAGCCTTGATGTAAACGTACGCCCCATACGCGAGGAGAAAACGCTGCAGGGCGTGCTTATAGTGCTTCATGATATAACCGAACGCAAGCGTATCATGCGCATCAAGACCGAGCTCGTCGGCAACCTCTCGCACGAATTGAAGACCCCCATCACGATACTGCGGGGCTACCTGGAGACCATACGCGCGCACCTCCACGACCCCTCCTCCACCGCCGCCTTCGTCGAGAAAGCGCTCGTCAACATCGACCGCCAGAACTCCATCATCAACGACATGCTGAAGCTCAATATGCTCGAAACGGCCCCTGTATTCCCGACCGAGCGGATACATCTTTCGGACATCATAACCAACTGCGCCAATATACTCGCCCCCAAAGTGCGCGAGCGCGAACTCAACCTTAACATCGACCTCGGCACCGCACGGCTGGAGCTCGACGGAAACCGTTTTCTTGCCGAGGAGATCTTCTTCAACCTGATCGACAACGCGATCAACTACAACACTCCGCGCGGTAGTATCGACGTGGTCGCGGAAACCGTCAGAGGAACGCTCGCCATCGAGGTGCGCGACACGGGCATAGGCATTCCGGAAGACTACCG
>CAZEAH010000195.1:0-6327 GCA_964510075.1 uncultured Leptospirales bacterium
GCTCCAGACTGCGGACCCCGGACTCCCGCGTGTAATGCCTGATCGTAAAGAGCATTACGTCTTCGGAATATTCAATGTTCTCCGGCTTAAGACCGTTTTCGATTATCTGCTTGGGAAGCAGGAACTTGAGGGCTATGTTGAGCTTTTCCGGCTCGGTATAGCTCGTTATCTCGATGATCTCCATGCGGTCCAAAAGCGGCAGCGGTATTCGGTGCTGCACGTTGGCCGTGGTGATAAAGAGAACGTCCGAAAGGTCGTAGGCGACCTCCATGTAATGATCCACAAACGAGTTGTTCTGCTCGGGATCAAGCACCTCGAGCAGGGCGGACGACGGATCGCCCCTGAAGTCCATGGACATTTTGTCGATTTCATCGAGGAGAAATACGGGATTGATGGTACCCGCCTTTTTCATCATTTGAATGATGCGTCCGGGAAGCGCCCCCACGTAGGTTCGCCGGTGTCCACGAATTTCGGCCTCGTCCCGCACGCCGCCGAGCGACATGCGCACGAACTTGCGGCCCAGAGCCCGCGCTACCGATCTCCCGAGCGAAGTTTTGCCGACCCCCGGAGGCCCCACGAAGCAGAGTATGGGCCCCTTGAGTTTCCGCGAAAGATGCCGTACGGCGATGAACTCTATGATGCGCTCCTTAACCTCGTCCAGACCGTAGTGGTCCTCGTTGAGGACGTCCATCGCATGATCGATGTCGCGGTTGTCCACGGTCTTTTTGTGCCAGGGTACGTCGCGCAGCCACTCGATATAGGTCCTCACCACGGCCGATTCGGCCGAAAGCGGCGGCATCTTCTCCAGCCGTTTGACTTCCTTGAGGGCCTTGGCCTTGGCCTCCTTGCTCATCTTGGCCTCCTCGATCGAGCGGGTGAACTCCTCGATCTCGTCGGCGGTTTCATCGTTCTGACCCAGTTCCTTTTTAATTACCTTCATCTGTTCGTTCAGGTAATATTCCTTCTGGGTCTTCTCCATCTGCTTGCGGACTTTTCCCTGTATCTTCTTTTCGATGTACATGATGTCGATCTCGCCGTTGATGAGCTCGATCAGCTTCTCGATCCGCTCCTCCGGCTTGCCTATCTCAAGAAGCGACTGCTTGAGATCGAGCCTCATGTTGACATACGATGACACCACGTCCGCCAGGTGCGACAGGTCCTCGATACCGTTGACGGTGGTGAGGGCCTCCTGAGGGACCTTTTTGTTCAGCTTGATGTATTTCTCGAATGTCTCCAGAAGGGCCCTTTTAAGAGCCCCGGTCTCCTTATCCGAATCGACCGGCCGCTCCATGTCCTTAACGCCCACCTCGTAGTAGTCTCCCCTGTCCTCGAAATCGGCAAGGTATCCTCTTGAAAGGCCCTCCACCAGAACCTTGATGGTCCCGTCGGGGAGCTTGAGGAGCTGTAGTATTTCCGATATCGTACCGACCTCGTACAGGTCGTCCTTGCCGGGGACCGTAACCTGCGCGTCGGTCTGCGTGACGAGCACGATAAGCCGGTCCCCCTTCATCGCCGCGTCGAGCGCGCTTATTGACTTCTCGCGCCCGACGAACAGCGGAATTACCATATGGGGGTAGACCACCACGTCCCTGAGCGGAAGCAGCGGGTACTTTTTATTATAATCGATGACACGCTTCATGTGAACCTCGTAGACTGTGTGATGGAGCTCTGAACGATGTTACCGGGGCCCTGTCTGTGTTCCGGGGGCCGCCGGTCCCGCCGGATTTACGCCGTCTTCTCCTCCCCTACCTTGTACACGACCTTCGCGTCGGCCGCGCCGCGCACCATATCGTCGGTGATGATGATCTGTGATATGCCCCCCTTGCTGGGTATCTCGTACATGTGGTTGAGCATGATCTTCTCGAGCACGGCGCGAAGCCCCCGTGCGCCGGACTCTTTCTGCATTGCGATATTGGCGATCTCGACTATGGCGGCCTCCGTAAACACCAGCTCGACGTCCTCGAAAGAGAAAATCTTCTTGAACTGCTTGATGAGAGCGTTCTTGGGCTCCGTGAGGATGCGCTTGAGCGCCTCGATATCGAGCTCTTCGAGCACCGCGATGATCGGGATGCGCCCCACGAATTCGGGTATTAGACCGAATTTAATGAGGTCTTCCGTGTGGAGCTCCGAAAGGATATTGGCGATCTTGATCTCCTTTACGGACTGGATGTTCGCCCCAAAGCCCATGCTTTTATTGCCCACACGGGTCTGAACGAGCTTTTCGAGCCCCACGAACGCGCCTCCGCAGATGAACAGAATGTTCTTGGTGTTTATGGGAATGAATTCCTGGTGCGGGTGCTTGCGGCCGCCCTGCGGCGGAACGTTCGCGACCGTGCCCTCAATTATCTTGAGAAGCGCCTGCTGCACACCCTCGCCCGAGACGTCGCGCGTTATGGAGGGGTTTTCCGACTTGCGCGATATCTTGTCGATCTCGTCGAGATAGATGATGCCTATCTCGGCCTTCTTCACATCGCCGTCGGCGTTCTGAATGAGGCGCAGGAGGATGTTCTCCACGTCCTCGCCGACGTAGCCCGCCTCGGTAAGCGATGTTGCGTCCGCTATGGCAAAGGGCACCCTGAGTATGCGCGCCAGGGTCTGCGCCAGAAGCGTTTTCCCCGAGCCCGTGGGTCCTATGAGGAGGATATTGCTCTTCTCGAGCTCGACATCGTCCTTTTGCAGACCGGTGTTGCTGGCAATACGCTTGTAATGGTTGTACACCGCGACGGCCAGCGTCTTTTTGGCCAGCTCCTGGCCGATGACGTACTGGTCGAGGATTTCCTTGATCTGATGGGGCTTGGGAAGATTGCTGAAATTCTTTTCGATGCTGCCGGACTCCCAGTCCTCCGATACGATCTCGTTGCACAGCTCTATGCATTCGTCGCAGATGTATACGCCGGGTCCGGCGACGAGCTTTTTCACTATCTCCTGGCTTTTGCCGCAAAACGAGCAGCTCAGCTTTTCATTCCCTTCCTTTTTTTTAGTGGCCATTGTTACCTCTCTTTAAATCGGTGGGCAGCCTTCCTCCTGTTCCCTTTACTTGCTCTTTTTCTCGATGATCTTATCGATCAACCCGTACTCGAGCGCTTCCTGAGGGGACATAAAATTGTCCCTGTCCAGGTCTTTGTCGACCTTGTCCGCCTTCTGGCCGGTGTGGAATGCGTAAATCTCATTGAGGCGCTGCTTGGTTTTTAATATCTCCTTCGCGTGTATCATGATATCGGTCGCCTGCCCCTGGAAACCGGCCGACGGCTGGTGGATCATTATCCGCGAATTTGGAAGCGCCGAACGCTTGCCCTTGGCGCCTGCCGCAAGGAGAAGCGACCCCATTGACGCCGCCTGGCCGATGCAGATGGTGGCCACGTCGGGCTTGATGTACTGCATGGTATCGTAAATCGCGAGCCCCGAGGTGACGATGCCTCCCGGAGAGTTGATATAGAGAAATATGTCCTTATCGGGATCCTCGGCCTCGAGGAAGAGGAGCTGTGCGATTACGAGGCTTGAAATGTGGTCATCGATCGCCTCGCCGAGAAAGATGATTCGGTCTTTAAGAAGACGGGAGTATATGTCATACGATCGTTCTCCCCGGGATGTCTGTTCTACTACTATCGGAACAAGGCTCATGGCGCAGATCTCCTCGATGGCGTGCTGTACGTGACGGTTGCATTATTAGTGTCGGCATTCCGCCCCCGGTTACACCAATCCTTTTTGGATCGGCATGGGGTACATATAGCTCATCAGCCGACAAAAATCAAATATTATTCAGCTTTGATGAATTCGTCCAGGGTCTGGGGCCTGGACCGGTCGATTTTCGCGTTCTCGTAGATGAATTCAAGCGCGCTTTCCATCACCAGATCGGATTCGATGCTCTCCCGGGAGTTGTTGTCGCTAATGATCTTCTCCAGCTCCTCGACGCTGCGATTGTTCCTTTTCGCGATACTCTCGACAACCTCGCGGTATTTCTCCTCCGGCACCTTCAGCTCTTCTTTTTCGGCGATTTTCGACAGCACCAGTGTCGACTTGATGTTGGACTCGGCCTCCGAACGGAGCCTGCCGGAGAACTCCTCCACATTGAGTCCCAGCGTGGCGGCGAATTCGTTTATGTCTTCGCTGAGATATCCGGTGCGCTCCTGAACCCGGCGGAAAAGCGCCTCCATCTCCTTCTCGATCATGGACAGCGGCAGGTCAAAGGTGCTCTTCTCGACCGCCTGCTTCAACAGCCTGCCCTTGGCCTCGGATTTGGCCTTCTCGGTGACGAATTTTTCAAGGTTCGCGCGTATGCCGTTTCTCATCTCCTCGAGCGAAGAGTATTCTCCAAGGTCCTTGGCGAAGTCGTCGTCGAGAGCGGGAAGATCCATCCTGTTTATCTCCTCGACCCTGATGATGTAGCGGGCGGTCTGGCCGGCCAGGTCTTTGACCTCGTAATCCTTCGGATATTTTATCTTCGTCTCCTTTTGCTCGCCGGATTTCATGCCGAGCACGTCGTCGTCGAAACCGTATTCGGCCCGGCTCTTGCCGACGATCATGTTGTATTCCCTGAACTCGAGCCCCTCGATTTTGTCCGGTTCGACGTTGTCTATTCGCTTGATTCCTATCCTCACCATGTCGCCGTTTTCGACGCGGGCGTCGTCGCCCTCCTTCTTCGAAACGCTGGCGTGTCGCTCGCGAAGGGTCTCGATTTCGCGCTTAACGTCGTCGTCGGTGATTTTGCACGACCGCTCGGTCGTCCTGAGACCTTTGTACTCGCCGAGCTGTACTTCGGGCATGGTTTCGAACACGGCGGTGAACGCGAAGCCCTCCCCGCGTTTTATCCTGTCAAAGTCGAAGCGGGGGGGCGCGATGGGCCTGTAGTTCTTTTCCGTAACCGCGTCCAGATAGACCGATCGAAGGAGGTTTTCGGCCACTTCCTGGTCGGCCATATCGCTGAACTTGCGTTCGACAAGCTCGAGCGGCACCTTCCCCTTTCGATAACCGTCTATTTTTGCGTTGACTCGTATCTTCTCAAAAACCGACCTGTACTCGGTCTCCACACGGTTCTCCGGGACCTCGAGGCGTATCTCCATCCTCGCGTTCTCAAGTTTATTTTCCGAGATAATCAAGGTTAATTCTCCCTCTCGCTATGAATATGCCGGGGCGTCCGGGGCCGTCCCCCTGCTTCCGTTCAATGCGGTATATTCCGTAATTGATGGCGTAAAACGCCGGGGTGGCTTTTCTCAAACCAAACGTACCACAATTCGGCCGGAATCCACTATTTATACATGAGGATAATATTTCAATAATAAAAAATTGAGGGGTCCGGAACCCGTAGCCGGTCGTAAAATAAAAAGCCCCCGACACGTCCGGGGGCTTTCCGATGAGCGGGAAACGGGATTTGAACCCGCGACGTCAACCTTGGCAAGGTTGCACTCTACCACTGAGTTATTCCCGCGTTGTGTGCGAGCGAAGGGACTTGAACCCCCACGCCTTGCGGCACCAGATCCTAAGTCTGGCGCGTCTGCCAGTTCCGCCACGCTCGCCCTCCTGACAACTATCGGCGCTCGAGAGTTATTTTCAACTACTTTTCTCCCCGAACCCCGCGTTCCCCTGACGGGAGAGGCGGATTGGGTTGCCCGAGAATCGAACTCGGAACCTACTGATTAAGAGTCAGGTGCTCTGCCAGTTGAGCTAGCAACCCCAGGCGAAAATTACAATAGTGAAAATCGCGTTCGACTGTCAAGTTTTTTTCTGTCTAAAAAATAGCCCGCCCTTGAGGACAAATCAATTTTAATCGCCTGTTCTTTCGTCTGAGGGCGTTCACGCTGCGATCTTCCGTTCTCACTTCAAAATGCGGAAACCGGAACCGGCGCATCAACGTAACAGGATAAAATGGATGACAGAAAGGCGTGGCAGGTATAGATCGTCGCCGGTCGTCTGTGCTCAATCGTCGCATTCGAAACAACGAGTCCGTATGTTTGGAATCCTCAGGTATCTTCTTGCGCTCATGGTCGTCCAGACCCATCTCTGGAAGGCCGCGCCGTGGGCCGGCAACTACGCCGTCTTTACCTTCTTCGTGCTGAGCGGCTATCTCATGACGCTGGTGCTTCACGAGCGCTATTCCTTCGACCCGGAAGGCGTCGTGCGCTTCATCGCGAACAGGGCGCTTCGCATCTATCCTCCGTACTGGGCCGTGCTTCTGCTCGCCGCGTACGCGGCATACCGCGCGCCGCACCTCGCCTCCGCCGTACACCGCCACTACGCGCTTCCCGCCACCGACGCCCTCTGGCTGAAGAATATCCTCATCATCGGCGCCGACCATCCGACGAAGTCCACGCTTGTCATTCCGGCCTGGTC
>CAZEAH010000196.1:0-6248 GCA_964510075.1 uncultured Leptospirales bacterium
GGGCGGGCCGGGGCGATTCCGTCTACCGCACCTCGAGCGACCCGTTCTTTATGACGACCGTCTCCGAGCCGCTCGCCTTCACGCTTCCAACTCCGACAACCTCGATCTCGCAATCGGAGCACACGCTCATCTGCGTGGTGTTGCTCTCGATCGAGGTATTCGTGGTCCCGACTGAATGGATCTTCACCTCGTAGCGGCGCGAGTCCTCGTTCCTGAGGTCCACCGCCCAGGCCGAGGCGGCGCAGAAGAGTACGAGTACGGCGATGAGCTT
This sequence comes from uncultured Leptospirales bacterium, assembly GCA_964510075.1. Classification (GTDB taxonomy): domain Bacteria; phylum Spirochaetota; class UBA4802; order UBA4802; family UBA5368; genus MVZN01. The sequence continues at coordinate 272 of CAZEAH010000196.1, forward strand.
TTTCATCATTTCATCCCGCATTGCGACTTTTGGTGGATGGAACACTCCGCGACACCCGATGTCAATTCCAATTCCAGATGACGATAATCAGTAGCGCCTGCGCAGCTCCAGGGCGCGGTAATTCGCGACAAACCCGAACTCTCTGAACGCGCCGGCGTACTCGCTCGAAGTGGCCTGGATGCCGTTGATGGTCTCCACGCGGACCGAATGAGGCGCGTTGAATTGACGTCCCAGAAGCGCCGTGAAAAGTTCGAGGTGGCGGAAAAGATGGGGCGAGTCGGGCGGCGCGGCGATCTCCAGAGCCGCGCAGTTTTTGCGCGCGACGAGTACGGGACGGCTTCCCTGAAAGGACAGGCTCGTGGCGGTCAGGCGCGGGGGGAGGGCGCCTTTAAGCGCTTCGAGTTTCACGCCGCAGAGGGAGGCCGGGTCGGCGGCGTTCATCCAGTACACGGCGTCGTCCGGGAGTTCTTCGTTCAACATGGCGAATGCCTCGTGGGAGGCGAACTGCGGTCCCGGGACCCCCTCGAAGAACTGTCCGGCGAGTATCTCGCCTGAAAGCTCCATCAGCCTGAGCGTGCGGAACAGGGCTCCCCAGCGCAGCGGCGGCAGCTCCCGCTCAAGGAGCTCGCGGAAGATCACCCCGTAGCGGCGCAGGAGCGCGCGAACGCGGTCCCTGCGCAGTTCCTCTTCCTCGAGCGCGTCGCGCTCTGCCCCGCCCCGGTCGATAATATACCAGTTGCCGGCCATGGGCCGGGTCGATTCCCAGCGATGGAAGGCCGCCCGCGCCCCCCGGGGGTCGTCGCTCTCCCGGGAGAAGGGAGAAAAGCCGTGGAGCGCGCCGCTTCGCACCACATGGAACCCGTCGTTGGCCGCAATCCCCTTCCAGGCGAGCTCCCACAGCCGGTCGGTGAGCTCGCCCGTCGGGATGCCCGAATGCCGCGCGCACTCCATGAACGAGTAGCGGCCCCGCGCGGACGGTATCACAGAGAGCGCCTCTTCGATGCCATCGGCGCGTTCGATGAAGAGCCCGCGCTCGCCCTCGAAGCAGAAGGTGATTTTCTTCGGGCCGCAGCCGGCCCAGCAGAGATCGCTCGTCTGCATCAGGCCGTCCAGCCACAGGGTATGGTAAGGGTCGAGACGCGCGGGGAGTATGTACTCCTCCCACGCGGCCGCGGGCGCGGGCCAGCCGAAGAGCGACTCGAGCCTGTTTTTCATGTCCTCAATACGGCCTCCCCTGGAAGCAAGCCCCTGCCAGGCCGCGAGAAAAAGCCCCAGGCGGTCCGGGGGGAGCGCTTTGAACACCGCCCTCCGCGAACGCCGGAGCATGCGCAGGAGGCGTTCCATATTCTCCCTGTCGCACAGCTCGATCGAAACGCTTCCCTCCATCAGCCGGCCCGCAACTATGCGTCCTTCCTCGCCGAGCTCCGCGATCAGGTGCTCGAGGCGCTCCTCCGTAAGGCCCAGCGCCTCGCCGACGAATGAGGGACTCACCGGCCCGTAAAACGAGAGCCATTGCGACAGCAGCCCGGCGGGATCCGTCCCGGTCTCCTCCGTGCTCATGTCGGACGCAGGGCCGGAGAGAGAGGAAAGCAGCGGCATCGACTCGAGCGCGCAGACGGATTCGGTCGCGGCGCCCGGCATGACGATCCTCCTGATTTTTTTGCGGATGTGATCTTCGGCGGCCGCGGCGTCCAGGCCGTGGTCGCGCGAGGCCGCGTCGAGCAGTTCACGCCATTCCGCAAGCGGAACGACCAGGCGCTCCTTGAGCGTTTCGAGCAGGTCGCGCGGGGTGGCCGGCGCGTAGCCTGGCGCGGTGCGGCGGAGCTTCGCCTCGAGCGCCGCCGCGAGGGCGGGCGGTATCTCGGGGCGCAGTCCTTCCGACGCGGCGACTTCGCGGAGCAGGTCCTCGCCCAGGCGCGAGCGCGCGCCGGGATCGGGAGTGTCGTCGCGGTACATATAGTCGTTGGTCTGCTGCCAGATGAGCCCTTCGGCGAAGGGGGAGGCCTTCGCCGTCGTGACCTCGGTGACGGCGATTTCCCCCTCGCGCACCTCGTCCAGAAGTGACCTCAGCGCGGGGATGTCGAACTCGTCGCGTATACAGGTGCGCCAGGTTTCCAGAAGTATCGGGAAGTCCTCGAAGTCCATAACGGCGTCGAGGAGTTTCTTCGATCTCAGCCGGTTCAGCCACAGCGGAAGGCGCTTGCCGAACCCGCCGCGCGGAAGGAGGAGCGCCCTGCCCGCGTTTTCGCGGAAACGCGCTCCAAAGAAGCCCGTTCGCTCGAGCCCGATGCGCAGAAGCTCCTCGATCCGTCCGGACGGCAGTAGATCGAGAAGCTCGCGCCTGGTAAACGAGCGGGGCGCGAGCAGCATCACGCACTCGTTGTTGGCCGTCACCTCGATCCTGTGGCCGTAACGCTCCTCCCAGGCCGCGGCAAGCGCGTGCGCGAGGGGCCGGTTGACGCGTCCGCCCCACATGGTGTGAAGCAGGACCTGCTTTCGCTCGTGGATGGTAAGCGGCCCGTCGATATGCTCGATGAGAAGGTGATGCCGGTGGGGCAGGGGGGCGCCCGTCGCGGAGCGCTGGAGCGTGAGAAAATCGATGAGCTCCCGTGCGGCGGCCGCGTCCATGCAATGGCGCGTGGCGAGCTCGTCCTCGAAGTCCTTCTCCCCCAGCCGGCGTTCCGCCTCTTCAAGGAAGAGCGCGATCCGACTGGCGAAGTGAAAGTCGCGGTGCTGTTCCTCGGCGCGCCAGAACGGAATGATTCCCGGCGCCGCGCCGACCGCGACGACCTCCACGTCGTTATGGGTGATCCTCTGTATGCGCCAGACCTGCGCGCCCAGCGCGAAGCTTTCGCCGATGCGGCGCTCCCATACGAACTCCTCGTCGAGCTCGCCGATGCGGGCGCGGGTCTCGTGTACGCGCAGGTCGAAATAGCCGCGGTCGGGGATGGTGCCGCCCGAGAGATACACGAGCATGGCGGTCCCGGAGCGGGCGCGCGCGGTGTTGTCCGTTCGGTCGACCGACAGCCTGGGGGCAAGCTCGCGGAGCCTGGTGCCGGCGTAGCGTCCGGCGAGCATCTCGATGACCAGGTCGAAGTGCCGGCGCGGGAGATCGCGGTACGGCCAGGCCGTTCGAATGCGCGCGTACAGCCGGTCCAGGTTCCATTCCTCCGCGCCGCACATCGAGAGGACCACCTGCGCGAGCACGTCGAGAGGGTTCGCGACCGGGCGGACCGGCTCGATGTCGCGCTCCATGACCGCGCGCGCCGCCGCCGCGGCGAACACGAGGTCCCTGCCGTGGGTCGGATAGATCAGGCCGCGGCTCGTTTCGCCCACGCCGTGGCCCGAACGGCCGATGCGCTGGATGGCGGAGGAGAGGGAGAACGGGGTCTGTACCAGCACCACACGGTCCAGCTCGCCGATGTCGATGCCCAGCTCGAGCGAGCTTGTCGCCACTATCGCGCGGAGGGCACCCTCCTTCAGCCTGCGCTCTACCTCAAGGCGGAGCTCGCGCGAGAGCGAACCATGGTGCGGGTACGCGACGGGCGCGGGCTCGTTCTCGTTGATGAGCCGCGCGAGCTTTTCGGCCGTCCGGCGGCTGTTGGTGAAGAAGAGGGTGGAGCGGCCCGCGGCTATGACCTTTTTACATTCGGCCGCAAGCACGGGCCACCACGTCTCCTCGCCGACACGCACGCGGGCGTTATCCGGAAAACAAACGCGAATGTCGAAGCGCTTCGGGCTTTCGGGGCTTACCGCGCGCACGCTCCGCGGATCATAACGGTCGCCCGCCGGAGATTCGATGAGGCGGAACCCTCCGACGAAGGAGGCGACCGTATCGAGCGGCCGGACCGTCGCCGAAAGCGCGATCCGCTGGAACTCGCCCGCGAGCGGCACCAGGCGCTCGACCGCCGTCATCAGGTGCACCCCCCGCCTGGTCCCCGCGACGGCGTGTATCTCGTCCAGAATGACCGCCTTTATGCCGTCCAGACCGCTCCTTCCGCTTCTCGAGGTGAGAAGGATGTTCAGGCTCTCCGGAGTCGTAATGAGGACCTCCGGCGGGCGCCGCAGCATTCGCCGCCGCTCCTCGGCCGGCGTGTCGCCGCTGCGGGTGAGCGCCCGTATTGAGGGAAAGGGCGCCCCTTCCGCGGCGAAGACCGCCGCGAGCTCCTCCAGCGGAGCGGTAAGATTTCGTCTGACGTCGTTGTTGAGCGCCTTGAGCGGCGACACGTACAGCACGCGCGTGCATCCCGCGCTCCATGCGCCTGAGAGCATGCGGTCGATGCTCCACAGAAAGGCCGCGAGCGTCTTGCCGCTTCCGGTGGGCGCGGTAACGAGGACGTGCTCGCCGGAGGCGATATGCGGCCAGGCGGCGCTCTGCACGGGCGTGGGCTCGCCGTAGCGCCCCGCGAACCAGCGGCGGATCAGCGGATGGAAACGCACGGCGGCCGTGTTCGGATCGTTCGCGCCCATGGCGTAGTGTGATCACCGCCCGGGCGCGTTTGTCCACGATAATTTGCCGGCGGGGGAAAAGGAATTGCGCGCCGCCGCGCGGAACCGCACAATGGACGGCCTCAGCTGAATTACGGAAACGCGCGGGGAGGGTATGAAAATACTGGTGGTATCCGATTCACACGGCAACACCGTCATGCTGCAGCGCATCATCGACCGCGCGTGGCCCTTCGACCGGCTCGTGCACTGCGGCGACGGCGCCGCCGACCTGCTGCGCGTGCGCCTTCCCGCCGGTACGCCGGTCACGCCCGTGCTTGGAAATGTGGACCGCGCGCGGGGGATCGAGTTGCCGGCCGCGGAGGTGCTGGACGTGGAGGGCGTGCGCATTTTCGTGACCCACGGCGACGCATTTCATGTAAAAAGCGATTACGGCGCACTCATTGCGGCCGCGCGCGCACACGACTGCGACGCGGCGCTGTTCGGCCACACCCACATAAAGCACCTGCGCCTGCGGCCGCCTGTACTCTTCAATCCGGGACCGGCGGTCGGGGGTTCGTACGGCGTTGTTGAAGTCTCGGGCGGGGATATGGCGTTTCGCCACGGGAGGTGGGAGGAAATTACTGGAGGCTCCGCTCCTTGAGCGAGGCGAATTCGTTCTCCAGCTTCATGAACGCCTCGACGACCGCGCTGTCGAAATGCGAACCCGAACTCTCCTGGATGATGCCCACCGCGGTTTCGTGCGGATAGGCCTCCTTGTACGGCCGCTTGCTGATGAGCGCGTCGTAGACGTCCGAAACCGCGACGATGCGCGCCGAAAGCGGAATGTCCTTCCCCCTGAGGCCCTGGGGGTAGCCGGTGCCGTCCCACCGCTCGTGGTGATAATAGGCGATCTCCTTGCCCAGATTGAGGTAGGACCTGCCGCGCACCTTTTTCTCGGCCTCGGCGATCGTGTCGCCGCCGATCACCGAATGGCGCTTGATGATCTCGAACTCTTCCGGATTGAGCCGGGCGGGCTTGTGGAGTATTATGTCGGGTATCCCCACCTTTCCGATGTCGTGCAACGGGCACGAGTTGACCAGGTCGATGATGTAGTCCTCGGAGATGTAGTCGCGGTACTCGTCGGTCAGGGAAAGCTCGCGCGCCAGGAGTTCGGTGTATTTCATGATCCGCTCCAGGTGCTGGCCGGTTTCGATATCGCGGTATTCGGCGAGCTTTGCGAGCGAGACGATCGTGATGAGCTGGGCCTGCTGGAGCCTGAAGGTGAGCTCGCGCCACTTCTCCTCCAGCCGCGCCTTTTCTCCGTTGTCGAAGAAGAAGGCGATTACCGCCATCGCGCCGCCTTTGTCGTCCTTCATGGCGGATTCGATGTACATGATGTCGACCGCCCCCCCGCCTTTTCTCCGCATCTTCATCTCGTGGTTTCGCTGGGCCGCCATCTGGTCGCGCGCGATGAACTCGTTGTACGCCGCGCCGCCGTCGTTTATGACGAATTCGGCGATATTGCGCTGGAGCGCCTCCGCCTCCCCGT
>CAZEAH010000197.1:0-6244 GCA_964510075.1 uncultured Leptospirales bacterium
ATATCCGTCGCAGATGTCCGGCGGCGAGCAGCAGCGCGTGGCGGTCGCGCGGGCGCTCCTCATGGAGCCGGACATCCTCTTCGCCGACGAGCCCACGGGCAACCTCGATTCGGTCAACGGCGAGAAAGTGCTTTCGATCTTTGAAAAGATCAATCGTCAGCGGCGCACCACCATCCTGCTCGTCACACACGAGAAGGACTTTGCCGCCAGGGCCGGGCGTGAGATCCATCTGATGGACGGTAAAATCGTTTACGACAGGGCGCAGTCCGACGCGCGCGCCGGGGCGGTGCGATGAGAAAACGATGGAATGGACTGGCGTTGCCGGCGCTGATATTTTTCGCCGTCCTCTTCTCCACCGGAGCGGCCGGCGCGCCCGGCGCGGAGGTGCTCACCCTGGGCGATTTCCTCGAAAAGGCGACCAGGAGCAACCCGGACATCTTCGCCCAGCTCCAGCGACTTGGCGAATCGGAGGCGCTGGAACAGCAGGGCCGCGCGGTGCACGATATCGTCTTCAACCTGCACTACTCCCGGCTGTACGACCGGCCGTTTTCGGAGTATTCCTCGGTCAAAATCCGCGAGCAGACCGTCGACGGCGCGGGCGCCTCGCTCGGCTGGACCGCCCCGTACACCGGAACGCGCGTCCGCGGCGGCATGGAGTATTTCCGCAGCCGCATCACCCTCGACGCGCCGTCCGCGGTGCCTCCCTTCACGCCGGAGCGCGTAACGGCGGACCTGTATAATCCGGGTGTCTTCGTGGAGATACAGCAGCCCCTGCTCAGAAACTGGCTGGGGATCATCGACTCGTTCCCGCTCAGACAGGCACAGCTCAACCGGCGGATAATGCGGGAGACGGTTGACGAGAGCATTGAGACCATACTGGTCGATCTTTACACTCTGTACTTCGCCTGGTACCTGGCCCACAACCAGTTGTCCGTATTCGAGAAGAACGTCGCGAACGGCGACGCTCTCCTGCGCCAGGTGACCCAGCGGCACCGGACGGGGCTCGCCGACCTCTCGGACCTCAGTAAAACCAGGATAATGTACATAGAGTACGTAAAGGCGCGCGACCTCCAGCGCTCCCGCACGGAGACCCTCGACGCGAAGGTGCTTCGGTGGTCATACGGCTCGGTGAACCCGGAGAGCACGCCGCGCCACCTGCCCGAAAAACAGCTCGAACTGCCGCGGCCAAGCGGGGCCGCGTTCGATATCGCCGGCACGCGCCAGATGCGCATTCTCGAACTTACCCGTCGCCTTCTCGAGCGGAAACTTGAAAAGGAAAAGAGCGAGCTGTTGCCCGACCTCTCGGCCGTGTTCACCTACCGTTTCCGCAACTACGACCTCAACCGGAAAGAGAGCGTCGAATCCTTCGATTACAACACCTACTCCGCCGGCCTGAGCTTCACCTATCCGCTCGGCAACAGCCTCGCCGGCGGCAGGGTCGAGGAAACCCGCGCCGCCATCCGGAAATGGGCGCACGACGCGGCCGCGTTCGCGCGCTGGCTGACCCAGAGCTATTCGGAAACGCGGCGAATGATAGAAGCGTACGACACCCTGCTGGCGCGGGACGACGAGCTGTTGAAGAACGCCCTGATCCGGCGTGAGGCCGAGGAGAGGAAGTACCGCCAGGGAAGAAGCGACCTCTTTTTCGTAATTCAGGCGCGCGACTCCGTCCTGGCCTATGAGCTGACGCGCATAACGGACTATGTCCAGCTGAAAACCCTGGAGGTCCAGATGCTGGCCCTCCAGGACGGGATACGGAAGCGATGAGAAAGCGGCGGGACGGGCGCGACGCGCCGGCGGCGCGGATACTCCGGGCGGCGAAGGAGGAGTTCGCCAGACGGGGCTTTTCCGGTTCCCGCATTGAGGCGATAGGGCGGCGCGCCGGGGTGAATCCGGCACTGGTGCTCTACTACTTCAAATCCAAGGACGCCCTGTATACCACAATACTGAGGGAAATATTCGGCGAGCTGGACCGGGAGAACCTGATCGTCCGTCTGAGGGATTTCAACCTGAAGCCCCCGCAGAGGCTCTATGTCGCGATCTATTTGATTGTGCGCCTGTTCCTCAAGCCCCGCGACCCCGATTACTATCGGATCGTTTTTCACGAGCTCGCCGACGGCAGTCCCCATCTCAGGAAGATGGCGCTCGAATTCATCATCCCCGAGCGCCGCGAGATGGTACTTGAAATTATCCGCGAGGGCATCGAGACCGGCGACTTCCGTCCCTGCAACCCGCTGCTTGTCGTACACGGCATATTCTCGTATGTGACGAACCTCGTGCTTTTCAGCAATCTCTACAACGAGACGGCGATGAAGGAGCTTCTGTACGGCGAGAACGCCGAATCGGTCGTGCTCGATCACATTCTGCGGCAGGTCTTTACGGGGCTCGATCCAGACAGAAACAACGTCCGGCTACCCGACATGCCGGGGGAGATACTGCAGTTTCTGGACGAGATTATCAAAAATTACTGAACGAGGCGTCAGCCTTCAGCGAGGCGCCGTTTGAAAAAGGCGGCAACCCGGGCGCAGTAGCGTTCCCGGCCCTGAAAGTAGGCGCCGCAGTGCTCCGCACCCTCCGCGAGCCACAGTTCCCCGGTGCCGCCTGACGCGCGGCGAAGGCGTACGGAATGCTCCGCCGAGATGATCGTGTCGGCCCCGCCGTGAACGAAGAGCGCGGGCGGAAAGCCGGCTCGCCGGACGGCATCGATCGGCGCGAGCGCGTCGAGCGAATAGCCGTGCCGCAGGCGGATGAAGCGCTCGGCGCACCACAGCAGAAAACGGGACGGAAGACGATACCGGTGGAGCCGTTCGGCGATGAGCTCTCCGAGCGACGAATAGGACGAGTCGGCAACCACGGCCGCGACGCCAGGCTCGCTCGATGCGAGGAGCGCCAGGGCCGCCCCCATGGAGAAACCGAGGAGACCTATTCGCGCGCCGGGAAGGCGCTCCCTCGTGTACGCGAGCGCGGCCGTGAGATCCCTCCACTCGAAGTATCCGGCACTGCGGAGCGAGGCACCGCTCTCACCGCGGTCGCGGAAGTCGAAAAGAAGTACGTTATAGCCCGCGCGGTACAGATACGGCCCTATGCCGATAAGGTCCGACTTGGAGCCGTTGAGGCCGGAGCAGCCCACGATGACGCGACGGCCGGGACGCGCGAACCACCACCCGCGAAGCGCGACCCCGTCGGCGGAGCGGAAGCTCACCTCCTCGAAGGGAACACCGACTTCCCAGGGGGTGACGAAGTACCCGTCCAGGTAGGTGCGCTTCTCCCTGCGATGAATCGCGCGCGATATCCCCGCCGCGATGGCGAGCGGCACGGCCGCAAGCGCCAGTACAACAAGCAAAAGGAGCTTCATCTCGATCGATCGCACCGTTTCAATTTATCCCGTTCCCCGTACAGCGCGCGAGGAATACTGTCAACCGTTATCGGCCTTTAAAGACAGGCCCCGAAGCGCGCATTCATTCCGATATGCCGATGGAACCCGTAAGCCGGGGGAAAAGCCCACCATTTTGTGCTTGACATTTTGTATGACAATATCATACACTGTATGACATACGGATATGGCTCGCGACACGAGAACGGAGCGTTCGATCGCCCGGTGTCGCGCCCGTCCGCACCACACGCAAGGAGGAAGCAACGTGAATCCGAACGTAGTCATCATCCACGAGAAAGACAATGTCGCGATCGCCCTTGAGGACATCGCCTCCGGCGGTAATGCGCTCCTTCCCGGCGGCGGGACGCTCACGGCGAAGGGCGACATCCCCTACAGTCATAAAATCGCGATCGCCGACCTGAAAGCCGGCGACGAGATCGTGAAATACGGCGAAATCATCGGAACGGCGAAGGAGCCGATCCGCAGGGGCGAATGGGTGCACACGCACAATGTTGAGATACGGGACTGAAACCGGGAGGAAGACCATGACGACATTCAAAGGATACGAACGCGCCGACGGCTCGGTGGGTATACGAAATTACGTGGCGGTGCTGCCCTCGGTGGCCTGCGCGAACGGCGTGGTCGCCGCGATCGCGCGCGCGGTGCCCGAGGCCGTGCCGATGTATCACGGGCACGGGTGCGGCCGCGGTGGCGCCGACCTGGAAATTCACCAGCGCACGCTTGTCAACCTGGCTAAAAACCCCAACGTCGCGGCCGGGCTTGTGGTCGGCCTGGGCTGCGAGGTGCTGCGGGCCGAGGGGCTGGCGCTGGGGATTTCGCTCGCCAAAAAGCCCGTGGAGTATTTCTACATACAGAACGAAGGGGGCTCGCGCAAAGCCGCGGCGAAGGGGATAGAGATCGCCCGGCGCATGCTGGCCGACGCCGCGAAACAAGAACGGAAGGAGTTCCCGGTCTCCATGATCCGGCTGGGGCTCGAGTGCGGCGGCTCGGACGCGTTCTCCGGCGTGACCGCGAACCCGGCCGTGGGCCTGGCCGCCGACTGGCTGGTCGCGGAGGGAGGCACGGTAATCCTCACCGAAACCACCGAGATGATCGGCACGAGCCACATCCTGGAGCGGCGCGCGAAGGACGCGGCGGTCGCGCGGAGCATCAACGAGCGCATCGCCGCGCAGGAGAAGCGCACGCACGAAATCCTCGGGCCGCTGGCCTCGTACGTGATCGCGCCGGGCAACATGGACGGCGGCATGAGCTCGATCCGCGAGAAGTCCCTGGGCTGCGTCATCAAGGCCGGCAACACCACTATCAACCAGGTGCTCAACTACGCCGAGATTCCCTCCGAGAAGGGCCTGGTTATAATGGACGGCCCCGGCTACGATACCGAGTCCATGACTGGCGTCGCCGCGGCGGGCTGCCAGGCGATGATATTCACCACCGGGCGCGGCAATCCGATCGGCTATCCGATGGTGCCCGTCATAAAAGTCGCGAGCACCAGCCAGCTCTACCAGAGGATGGAAGACGACATGGACGTCAACGCCGGGCGGGTACTGGAAGGAAAACTCCTCCGCGAGGTGGGCGACGAGGTGAGGGACCTCCTCGTTCGGGTGCTGAACGGGGAGAAGACCAAGGCCGAGGTGAACCAGCAGGACGGGATCCTCTGCATCTACACGACGAACCCGGCGTTCTGATAGGTCACGGCGGAGACATACACTGTAACACAGACAGGTGCGACATGACACGATCGATTCTTTCGCTCAAAAAGGCCGCCGACATCCTTGGTCTTTTCATCGAAGACGCCGGGGGCGAACAGCGGCTTTACGGTCTCTCCGATTTCTCGCGCGCTCTGGGGCTTCCCAAGCCGACCGTGCAGAGCCTGGTGCGCACGCTCGAGGAGATCGGCTATCTCGAAAAGGACCCGGAAACCGCGAAGTACCGCCTGGGGCCCGTGCTCTTCCAGCTCGGCATGAAGTACGCGACAAATATGGACCTGGCCTCGGTGGCGCGCTCGTGGATGGAGCGGCTCTGTGCCCAGTTCAGCGAGGCGGCCCACGTCGGCATGCTGGTCGGAGGCAAGGTCATCATCGCGCTCCGCGTGGAGCCCGAGAGCTCGTTTATGGTCTTTCCCCACACGGGCTCCGTTATCCCCTTCCACACCTCCGCAATCGGCAAGGTGCTCTTCGCCCACATGGAGACAAAGAAGCGCGACGGGATATTGAGTAAATACGAATTTATTCGCCTGACGGAGCATTCGATCACCGACGCCCCGCGATTCGTTAAGGAGCTCGAGAAGGCCCGAAAGGCAGGGGTGGCCTTCGACAACCAGGAGTCGGTGGTGGGGCTGTCGTGCGTGGGCGGTCCCATCTTCAACGCGCGCGGAAAGTGCATCGCCGCCTTCTCGCTTTCCGGAAACGCCCACACGATCGAACGGCGCAGGGACGAGATCGTGAATGCCGTGAAGTACGTCAGTCACCAGATTTCGTCGCAGATGGGTTACCGCAGGGGCGCCTAAGGCCGCCGCGGTACAGATCAATAAACAGGAGGTCGTGAAATGCGGGTTTTCGGTTCCAGCGAATTGCAGGCCGATGTTTTTCAGAAGGACCTGTGCGTGGGCTGCGGGGCGTGCGTGTCGCTGTGCCCCTATTTCAAATCTCACCGGGGAAGGACCACGGCCCTCTTTCCGTGCACCCGGCCCGAGGGCCGCTGTTACGCCTATTGTCCGAGAGTGGAAGTGGACCTGGACGAACTCTCGAGGCACCTGTACGGCGCCCCCTACGACGGATCGCCGATCGGCTCCCACCGGACGATCTACGCGGCCAAGGCCGGGTCGGCCGCGCCGAAGGGCCAGTTTCAGGC
>CAZEAH010000198.1:0-6217 GCA_964510075.1 uncultured Leptospirales bacterium
CAACAACGCCTCGCAGTTTTATCAGAAGACCATCGAGCTCGACCCCAACTACTTCCAGGCCTATTTCAACCTGGGGCTCATCAACGCCGAGAAGAAGCAGTACCGCGAGGCCGTCTCGCTCTACCAGAAGGCCCTTTCCATTAAGGGCGACGACTACGCCACGCTCTACGAGCTGGGGAAGGCGCACGAGGCGCTTAAGGACGACAACGCGGCGATCGAGTATTACTCGAAGGCGATCGCCAAGAACCCCAATTACGCGAAGGCCTATATTAATCTGGGGAACCTCTACGCCAAGAACAACCTGAACGACAAGGCCATCCAGCAGTACAGGCTTGCCGCCACCAACGATCCCAAGTCCTACGACGCTCACTTCAACCTGGCGAACGCCTACCGCGAGGCCAAACTGTACGACGAGGCCATCGAGGAATACAAAACCGCGCTGGAGATCAACCCGCTCGATTCGAAGGCCCATTTTTTCCAGGGGATCGCCTACCGCGACAAGGGCGTGTACGATGACGCGGTGCGCGCCTTCGAGCGCTCGGTCCAGATCAACAAGAGCAACTGGCAGGGGCACGAGGAGCTTGGAATGATCTACTACCGGAGGATAAAGGACAAGCAGAAGGCCATAAGCAACTTCGAGCGGGTGCTGGCGCTCAAGCCGGACCACCCCAACGCGGACAAGATACAGGACATCATCGGCCTTCTAAAAAAGGAGCCCTGACCGCGAAACCCTTGACAGCGGCGCGACGTCCGGTAGCATACGACGCCGTACGACCATTATGGACGGGATTCCAATGCACGCCTGCATACATCGCGCCGCCAGGGCGCTCGTGTTCCTCGCCGTCGCGCTTTCGCTCGCCGCGGCCTCGTGCGGCGTCCGCCTTATCGACGCCTCGGTGGTGCTCGACGACTTCCGCACCGAGGGCTTTCTTGACCCGGACCATTTCCAGGTGATCGTGAAGGGCGTTCCCGCCCCCGGCACGCGAGGACTTATCGCGCGGCGCGAAAGCGCGCTAAAAGACGCCGAGTCGAAAATTCCGCAAGCCGTCGCCGACGCCATAGGGACCTACCGCCTCGACCGCCTCATGGATCGCCTTGACCCCGCCGACAGGCCGCGCGTCACCAACCTTGAACAGGCGCGCGCCGAAATATGGAAGGAGGCCTCCGGCTATGTGAAGTACGGCAGGCGCGCCTTCGAATACTACAACGAGGACCATTCCGCGGTGATCGTGTTCCGCATCTATCGAAGCGATTTACGCGCGCGGCTTGAATCCGGCGGCCCGAAGCTCGCGCTTCCGGAGCCCCCGAAAAAAACGGACACACCGCTCCCGAAAGGATGACCGCATGAAACAGCGCCCCTCCAGATTATTCCCGGCCCTTCTTCCACTTCTCGCGGCGGCCGTCGTCGCCGGCCTGTACTGCGCGAAGGAGGTGAAGAAACCAACACAGCCCGATATCTGCCCGCCGTCCATCGGCACGGCACCGCGCGTGGAGTTCGAGAAGGAGGGGTTCATCTCCGCCGACCTGTACCGCATCGTCATCGTCGAGCCTGAGGGCGGCGCCGAAATCGCCGCGGCCGAAAAAACGGCCCGTATGCGGGCGCTCAGCTCTCTGCAGAAATACCTGCAGTCCAAGGACATGGTGGTGGACCAGAACGTCACGGCGCGGCTTCTCGCCCTTATCGCCGAGAGCGGCCGGCTGAGCGAGTCGACCACCGACGGCGGCGGCCGGTGCGTGTATTATTTCGATATCGAACGTCCGCGGCTTGCCGACTACGTGCTGTCAATATCGCGGAAACGGTAGGCCGCGGCTACCTGCCGTTCCGGTAAATGTAGTAGGCCAGGTTCTGGAAGATGAACATCTCGAGCTTCTCGCGGTGCTCGTCGTAAATACTGCTGAACATCACCCCCACGCCGTAGGTATCTGCGCTCAGCTTGTCCACGCGCACGACCATCGCCAGCGCCTCGATATCGCGCAGGTCCGCGTCCATGGCCGACAGGTCGATATGGACCCGTATGATGCTCGACACCTCGATCGGCTGGCTGAACTTGAAATAGAACCCGCCCTTGCTGATGTTGACGAGCGTGCCGACGAAATCGAATGCCTCGGTCTCGTCGCTGGTCGACTCTATGAGGGTCTCGACGACGCGCACCGGCACCTCGATGTCCAGCCGGAAATGCTTTCGGCGGACGGTTGCCCTGCGGTCGGCACCGCGCTTTTGTACCGGCCCCGGCTCGACCTCCACGCGGGGATGGCGCCTCCTCTCCTCGATACGGCGGTCGCGCTTGTCGCGCCCGGCGTAGTTCTGGACCATCCACACGTCGAACTCCTTTTCGAACCACCTGAGCATGGCATCTTCCCTCGAGACGGGTTCGCCGTTTGCGGCCGTCTCCTCGAAGTAGCGCTCTATTTCTTTCTTTATTTCCGATGAGAGGTCTTCGTACTTGATGTAATTCCGCTTCATCTGTCCTCCAGCGGCGGCCCGTCCGTATCCCCTGAAGGGACACGCTCGGCACAACTCTTTGCGGGCGCCGTTATGCCCGTTGCGGATATATTTGGGCGGGTGTTGTCGCTCGACCGAAGCGAACGGAGCGCTCCCACGGGCGCCCTTCTTTTAGCAGTATTGGCCGAAAAAAGCAATTATTTTCTTGCAAAAGGAACGATATTATTATTATAAACATTCATTATACTTTTATTCAGCGTCCGCACGGCGGCCGCCACGGAAGACAGTCCGCCCGATGAAGGTAAAAAAAGCCATACGTTTCATATACAGTGTCGCCCTTGCCTTCGCTCTCCTCGTCCCTGCGAAGTCGAACGCGGATGAGCAGCCGGCATACAGCACCGTTGGTCAGCCCGACACCATTAGCTCCATCCTCGCCAAAGAAAACAATATTGTGTACCTCAAGCAGGCCATCGAGCTTCTCAACGCCATCGACGCAACCTATGTCGATATCGATAAAAACCTCTCCTCGGGCAAAAAGCTCGTCGTATTCGTCGACCCGGCGCACGGCAAGCTCGATAACGGCGCCTGGGAGGGAGAGATGACCGGCCGCCTGAGCGCGACGGGACTCCCGGAGGAGTACTACTCCATTATGCTTTCGCGCGAACTCTACCGCGTCCTTTCGGCGAACCGTTTTATCGAGGTCAGGTCGACGGACGACTTCATGCAGGTCATGAAGGGAAAAAGCGATATCTACCGCAATATCCCCTTCGTCGAGACGGTGCGCATGGCGACCGAGGCGGGCGCCTTCATCATTGTCAGCGAACACCTCAACAACATCTCGTCGATCGTAAAGGCGAGCGGGCTGATGAACATTCCGGGAGTGCATATCACCACCGACAAGTGGGGCAACCGTTTCCTCTCGTACGTGAAGGACATCCATCGCGGCTTTCTCACCCTGTATAACAAGTATGATGCCACCGACTTTTCCCGCCGGTACGCGCTCAACCTGAAGGAGGTACTCGTCGCCCGTGGGATGCGCGCCAACAGCTGGCAGTTCGGCGCCGTGCCCGACGACCGGTTTTCCTACTTCGTGGATTTCCCGATCTCGGTGATCTACGAGTCGGGCTTCATCTCCAATCCTGACGACGAAGAGTTCCTGCGCGACCCCGTTAACCAGCGGCTTATCGTGAACGGACAGTACGAATCGCTCCTCGAGACCGTCCGCGAGGTCTTCGGCGTGGACATCTCCGGCAGGTCCCCGGTGCGCGTCGGCAAGGCCCCCGAGGAGCTCATCGAGCTTCTCAAGCTCTCGCGCCTGGTCATATTCTACATCAACAACTGCGAGGCGCAGAAGGCGATCGGCATCATCAATCTCATGGAAAACAAGTTCGCGCAGATCAACCCGCAGTTCGTAGCGCCCTACCGCGAGATAAAGGCCACGCTCATCACCGCCGAGAACTTTTTCCGCCAGGGAATGGCCCATCTTAAAAAGAAGAACTACAAGAGCGCCACATGGTGCCTTCAGCGCGCCCGTCGGGCCCTGCGCTACCGCCCGCTGTATTCGCAGCTCTACGCGCGCTATTCGGGCCAGTACCAGGAGATGGGGGTCCCCGGCCACGCGGTTGACCTCTTCGTCTATAACCCGAAGAAGCTCCCGCCCGCGGGCGCTTCTCGTCCGGTGCCGCCGCTTGTGCCGGTTCGCCCGGCGGCTCTCACCACTCCGATAATATTCGCGGTGGACGGCGACCAGACGCTCGAGAACGCCGTGTACAAGGCGCTCAAGCCCGACAAAAAGACCCTCGAGCGGCTTGTGCGTTCATTCGAAAACGCGTACACGTGGAAGAACTTTAAGTCCGGCGGTAAGTGGCGCAAGGTCCGCGAGAAGGCGCATTTCGGACCGGGAATATACATAGTCGGGCTCGACCGCAACCTGAACGTGGTGTCGGTATCGCCGGTCAAGAAGGTCGCGCTCAACCCGGCGAAATACCAGAACCACCAGTATCTTAAAAACTCGTACTTCGCCCTTGAAGAAAAAGAACGTTCGCTCTGAACTCCCCGGAGCGCGAAAGCGGGCCTACAACTTTTTCGGCGATTACCTCTGGAACACCTACGGCGCGCGCGTGCTTAAACTCCCCATCGACGCGGGCTTTACCTGTCCCAATCGCGACGGCACAACGGGAAGCTCCGGCTGCATATTCTGCTCCGAGGAGGGCTCGGCCTCTCCCACGGCCCGCGTGACGACCGACGTGCGCGGGCAGATGGAGAACGCCCGCCGGAGCTTCCGCCGCTCCGAGGCCGAAACCCGCTACATCGCCTATTTCCAGGCATTTACCAACACCTACGCGCCCGCAGCGCGCCTTCGCGAGCTGTACGATACGGCCCTCTCCGTGGACGGCGTCATGGGACTTATGATCGGAACGCGGCCCGACTGCGTCCCCGACGAGGTGCTGGACCTGGTTGCCTCGTACGCCCGGCCCGGTTTCGAGCTGTGGCTGGAGCTTGGCATGCAGACCATGCACGATGCGGGCCTCGCGTTTCTGCGGCGCGGGCACACGCACGCCGACACGCGCGACGCGGTCCGCCGCGCGGCCGCACGGGGCATCCCCGTCTGCGCGCACCTCATCCTCGGCATTCCGGGCGAGTCGTGGGATGATATGATAGCCACGGCCGTGGAGGTTTCGTCCCTGCCTCTTAAAGGCGTCAAGATACATCACCTGCACGTCATCGCGGGCACCGACCTCGAGCGGCTGTACCGCGCCGGGGGCTTCCGTCTCCCCACGCTCGGCGAATACGTGTCGACCGCGGTGGATTTTCTGGAGCGCCTGAGGCCCGACATCCTGGTACACCGGCTTCTGGGCGACAGGGCCCCGTCCACGCTTGTGGCCCCGGCCTGGGGCCTGCACAAGGGTACGGTGCTGGGGGCCATAGACGAGGAGTTCGCCCGCCGGGTCACGCGGCAGGGCTTTCTGTGGAACGGGCCGCGGCCATGCGGAACCGGCAACGGCGAATGAAAAAAGCGGGAGGGGAGCGTAAGCCGAATCCTGTTTATGCGGCCATTTATCTTGGACGCACGTCGCCGTACGTCTCCTTGCAACCTACCCGCAACCTCGGACGGGCCGTCCTCGATCGGTTGCCTACTTGGTTTTGCACCGGATGGGGTTTGCACTGCCGTCCTCCTTGCGGAGCACGCGGTGAGCTCTTACCTCGCCTTTTCACCCTTACCGCGCACATTCGCGCGCGGCGGTATGTTTTCTGTTGCACTTTCCGTCGCCTCGCGGCGCCCGGGCGTTACCCGGCATCCCGCCCTGCGGTGTTCGGACTTTCCTCACCGCCCGCCTCGCGGCGGGCAAGCGCGGCCGCTTGCTCCCCTCCCGCGGTATAAAGTACGCGTCCGGGCGGGCGTACGTCCAGCCTTTCTTTGTGTTCGATGAAAAATAACGGAAGCGTTCCCGTTCCTCAATCCCCGGACGCGCCTGACACGGAATGTTCGGAGCGGCCGTAAAAAGCGAGCGCGTTGGTCCCGTACACGCGGCGATCCAGCAGGCGCAGCGAGCCCGCCGTTTCGTCCATAACGTTGTGCACGTAATGCTGAACGACCGCACGCCCGCCGGGAGCCAGCAGGCCGTAGCGGTCTATGTCTGCGAGCAGGGCCCGGTACACCGGGGGCGCGCCCCGCACCTTTTCGTAGGGAGGGTCCAGGAACACCCAGTCGAAGCTCATGCCGCGCGTGTGCATGAGCCGCAGGCAGCGCGACGCCGGGAAGTTCAGCACGAT
>CAZEAH010000199.1:0-6195 GCA_964510075.1 uncultured Leptospirales bacterium
TGTGGATACTGTACGGCGACGGGGCCGCGGGCTACAGCCTGCAGGAGTTCGACACGTTCGTGCGGCACGGGCTTCCGGTTATCGCCGTGGTGGGAAACGACGCGGCGTGGACGCAGATAGCGCGCGACCAGGTGGAGTACCTGCGCGACGACACGGGAAAGGTGCTCCGCCGCACCGACTACCACGCGGTGGCGGAGGGCTTCGGCGGGCGCGGCATTCTCATCCGGTCCGTGGAGGAAGTCGAATCCGCGCTCGCTGAGGCGAAGCGCCTTGCCGGCGAGGGGCACCCGGTACTCATCAACGCGCACATCGGCGCGACCGATTTCCGGAAGGGCTCGATCTCAATGTGAGACCGCGCACCCGCCTTCACCGTACATAAATACTGCTGGACAGGCCGCGGCATGCGCTGTCAGGTGTTTTAACACTCTTCGAGGATGAATGCCATGGCCGGCGCAAAGCCGTATATCGAGCATCGATTTCTGGGCGTTCGCCCCTTCACAGACTACCTCACGGAAGCCGGGGTGGGCTTTACGCTCTTCGAAGACCCCGGCGTAGGAACCGTATTCGCGGAAAAGAGGGAGCTTTTGAACCGCGAACGGGATTCAATAATCATCGGCGCGTGCACGGGCGAGGGTCTGGGCGTGTACTTCGCCCAGTTCGGCATACGGATCACCGAGAGCTTCCTGTCACACGTGGTCTTCATCTTCAACCATCACCCCCGCCCGGAAGAGCTCGCCCTTGCCGTGGAGGACCTCGAGCCGCTCATCATGCAACAGCTCGAGGGTGTGGACATAGGCGGCATACTGAAACGCGGAAGCCATTGAATGGAAGTGAAAGCCACAAAATTCACAGCCTTTAAGCGCCGGCCCGGCCGAGTGGAACCGAAACGAGCTTTACCTCCCGCGCCGCGAACATACTCAGGCCTGCATTCCCTCCGCCTTCAACTGTGACTTCAGTTCTTTCTTCAATATCTTGCCGAGGATATTCTTCGGCAAATGCTGTCTGATGCTGACGTATTTCGGAACCTTGTACGACGCCATATTCTCCCTGCACCAGGAACGAAACTCTTCACTATCGATCGTTTCGCCCTGTCTCGGCACCAGACAGGCCATGACCTCCTCGCCGTAAATCTCGTCTTTTACCCCGACAACCGCGACCTCCTGCACTTTCGGATGGCCGTACATTATCTCCTCGAGCTCCTTGGGATAGATGTTCTCGCCTCCCCGAATGATCATTTCCTTTTTGCGGTCCACGATGAAGAAATAACCGTCTTCGTCCGCATAGGCCATGTCACCCGTATGCAGCCACCCTCCGCGCAGCGTCTTTTCGGTCTCTTCAGGCTTGTTGAAATAGCCCTTCATTACGTTGCCGCCGCGGATTACTATCTCGCCGACCTCTCCCCCCGGCACTTCTCGATCGTCGTCGTCGAACAGCCTGACTTCGCTTTCCGCAAACGGAATGCCGATCGATCCGATCTTGCGGACACCGTTAATCGGGTTGGCGGTCGCCCCCGCCGTCGCCTCGGTAAGGCCGTACCCCTCGATGATTATCATGTTGAACGTTTCCTCGAACTTCCGTATGGTTTCTACCGGCATGGGGGCAGCCCCGCACACCCCGTAGCGAAGGGAACTCACATCGGCGTTTTCGCTTGCGGGCGTATTGAGGAGTATCTGATACACGGTGGGAACACCGCTGAAAATAGTTACCCGGTATTTCGAAACGCACTCCCAGAATTCGCCCGCCGAGAATCCTTTCCGGAGCACGATCTGCGCGCCCGCGCACATCGGCGCGGTGCCGGTGATCACCAGCCCGTTGACATGGAAGAGGGGCAGGAAACACATCACCACGTCATCCTCGCGTATATTGGCCAGCAAGCCCGCCTGAAATGAGTTGGTAAGGATATTGCCGTGCGTGAGCAAAACCCCCTTCGGGTTCCCCGTGGTCCCCGAGGTGTAAACGATGGTGGATACGTCGTCCATTGCGATTTCGACCGTCGGCGGGGAGGTATCTTTCCCCGTCATCTCCTCGAACGAAATAAAAGCGCCGTCGCCGCCGCGCTCTATCAGATGCTTAAGCGCCGGGGCCCGGCCTCGAATCGTCTCGACATGGGTGCGATACGCGAAATCGAAGATTACGGCTACCGCTCCCGAATCGCGGAAAAGGTATTCGATTTCCTTTGTCTGCCACCAGCAGTTCACCGGACCCGCGATTGCGCCGAGCCTGATGATTCCGAGATAGGCGAAGTAATATTCTGGCGAATTCTCCATAAGGATGCATACCCGGTCCCCCTTCTTAACGCCCAGGCTCCCGAGTCCCGCAGCCACCGCGGCGCTTCGGCGTTCCAGTTCCCGATAGCTGATATCGCGCTCGTAGAACCGGATGACCGGCTTGTCTTCACGTGCGTCCGCCTGCCTGATAACCATGTCGCTGATACTGCTGAATGGTATTTTCATTTCCTCCCCCGGCACGAATGTTTATTAATCGATCCGCGCGGCCGTCCGCAAACCGGCGTGCTTTACGGATAGATATTCAATGCATTGGTTGGACGTCTAACCAGTTTAAATTCATCTGTCAACATATATTCATTTTTATCGATTAGGCAGGCGGGCTGTTTTTTATTGACAGGAACCTCCAGGCGGCCGATAGGAATCAGTTGCGCCTCAGAACACCGATCGTGCATCTGGAGATATTCACATGGCCGCTTCCGGTACCCCTTCAGCCAGCCTGACCGAATCGATCCTTTCGATGATGAGGCCCTTTGTCGGCAAAAACCTCGGGGCGCTGCCCTTCGACTGCGTCACACGGTGGCTCGACGCGGTGCTGGTTGAGGTGGAGCGGGGACGCATCGTGCTCGATTACACGGCGCGCCCGGAGATGACGAACCCGGCCGGCTACCTGCACGGCGGCATCCAGGCGGCGATGCTGGACGACGCCATGGGCACGGTGTGCGCCACCCTGGGCTACGACACGGCCCTGCTGACGATCAACATGACGATCGATTATCTCGGAACGGCGCGCGCGGGCGATGTCATACGCGCGTCCGCGTCCGTGATCAGGGAGGGGAAAAACCTCATACACCTGGCCGGAGGTCTTACGCGCGGGGACGGCCTTATCGCCAAGGCGCAGTGCAACGTGCTGGTTTCGGGGAAAAGCGCGGACTATGTCGGAGCGCTCGCGACCTGAGCCCATCAGGCGCGCGCGACGAACATGCTGAAGCGCGTGCCGCCGGAACTCTCCACGGAAAGCTCCGCCTTCATCTGGCGGGCGAGCAGACGGACAAGCTTCATCCCCAGCCCCTCGCACCGTTCGATGTCGAACGATTCCCCGAGGCCCACCCCGGTATCGGCGACCGAAAGACGGATGCCGCCGTCGGCCGCGGCGAGCTCGATACTGACCGTGCCGCTGCCGCCTCCGGGGAACGCGTGCTTTACGGCGTTCGTCACCAGTTCGTTCACGATCAGTCCGAACAGCGCCGCGCGCTGGGTTTCGATAACGAGGTTCTCGCACCGCGCGCGTATCTCGATACGCTCCCGGTCGTACGCGAGCGTTTCCGACAGCGAGCGCACGATTCTTTGCAGGTAGGAATCGAGCCGCACCGTGGTCGACTCGCCGGTGGAATGGATCATGTCGTACATATGCGAAAGGGAGAGTATGCGGTTTCGCATATCCTCAAGGGCCTCCCGCGCCTCCACGGCCGACACGCGGCCGGCCTCAAGGGCCACCATACTCGCGATCATGGCGATGCTGTTCTTCACGCGGTGCCTGAGCTCGTGGAGCAGGGTCCTGTTCTCCGCAAGCGCCTCCTCGAGGGCCTTCTCGGCGCGCTTGCGCTCGGTGATATCGCGGGAGACAATGAGGATCCGGTGCGGCCTGCCGTTTCCGTCACGGATGAACGAAAGACTGTTCCCGACCCAGATGATCGACCCGTTTTTATGGTATTCCTGGAGCTCGAGCGAGCGGGTCCTCGCGCGGTCCACCGCCGCATCGTTCTCCTTCTCCATCTCCTCTTTCAACACCCTCGCGGCGATCTCCATGGATTCCGGCGTCAGAATCTGGTCGATGGTCTGTGTCATGACCTCCTCGACCGTAAAGCCGCGAAGGCGCTCGATCGAGGGGCTGGCATAATGGACGTTCAAGTCCAGATCCATAATGGTAATGGTATCGGCGACATTGTTGGCGATAAGCGCGTAGCGCTCCTCGCTCTCGCGCAGGGCTTCCTCCGCCTGCTTGCGCTCGCTGATGTCGTGCGCCACAACGGCGGCGCCCGTTACCCGGCCATCCTTCCGGATGAATTCCACATTGAGCTGGACCCAGCGCGTACTTCCATTCTTATTGCGTATGCAGAACTCCGGATTCATCGGCACGCTTTCGCCGCGGTTGATCTTTTCGAGCCTTTCGAGGAAGTGACGCCGGCTTTCCTCGGTGAGGATGTTGAGCGCCCCCATGGTGAGGAGCTCCTCCTCCGTATAGCCGGTATACTCGCATATAAGCGAGTTGACGCGCACAAATCGCCCGGTGGTGAAATCGACCTCATAGATACCCGCCGGCGCATGGGTGAAAAGCTGGCGGTACCTTTGCTCGCTTTCGCGCAGTTGTTTCTCGGCCTCGATTCTGAAGCCGATGTCCCTGATCGCGGCGATATGCACGGGCCTCCCCTGCCATTCAAAATGGCTGGCCGTTATCTCGACCGGAAATACCTCGCCGCTCTTTTTACGGTGATACCGCACCGGAACCACCGTCAGCCCGCCGCCCGTGGCGCGCCGTGTTTCGTCGGGTTCGGCGGAGAGATCGTAATTGTGCAGTGAGGCGAACTCCTCGCGGCTGTAGCCGTACAGCCGGCAGGCGGCCTCGTTGGCCTCAAGCAGGTCGCCTGTCCTGTTGTCGATAAGGAAGATGGCGTCCGATTCGAGGTCGAAGAGGCGACGGTATTTACGCTCGCTTTCCCGCAGGGCCTCGTCGTCGCGCCTTGCCTCGGTTATATCGCGGACGAATCCGCCCACTCCCCGCCCGCCGCCCAGCGGGACGGGAAATTTCCGCGTCTCATAGGTTCTGCCGTAGACGGCCTCAATCGATATGACGAGCCGGTCCTCGCTGAGGGCCTGCTCGTCGCTTTGCCGGCACCCGGCCGCTGCCTCGGGGGCCATGAGATCGTCATCGGTTCGGCCGAGTATCTCCGGTTCGGGCCTGCCGAGGAATTCTTTATATGCCTGGTTTATTATGAGATAGCGGAACTTTTCGTCCTTTATGAAGGCCATGTCCGAGGCAGCGTTGAGAAAACTCCGCTGGCGCCGTTCGGAATCGCGCAATGCGGTTTCGGCGCGCACGCGCCCGGTAATATCGATCGCGAGCACGACGACCCCTTCGACCGTGTCGTCCTTACCCCTCAGCGGGTATTTGCTGGTATGCGCCCATCGCGTTCCGCCCTCGGCCCCGTGATATTCCTCGATTATGTCCAGCTTCGGCGCCCCGGTTGTGATGACCTCTATGTTGTCCGCGTGAAACCGCGCGGCCTGCTCATCGGGAAAGAGGTCGAACACGGTTTTCCCCAGGCACTCTTCAATGGAAAGGCCCATGGCCCGGGCGGCAAAGTCATTCCCCCACAAAACGCGTCCGCCGCGGTCCATATACCAGACGATGACCGGAAGTGAGTTGAAAAACGCCTCGCGTTTTTCGCTCTGGGCCTCGAGCTCGCGCTGGGCCAGTACCTGCGCGGTCACGTCGATGCCGATCGTCTGCGAAACGGCCTGCCCCTCCCAGTTGATACGCGCCCCCGCGACCTGAACATGGAGTACACGCCCGTCCGCCGCGACGAAACGCTCCACCTCCAGTGGAGCCGGCTCGCCGGTTTCCATCATCCGAAAAACCCGTTCGATTACCTTGTTCCGATCCTCCGGATGTACCGCCTCCAGCGCGTTTTTCCCGACGAATTCCTCCCACGACGCCGAACCGAACAGCTTTGCCGCGGCCCGGTTGCCGTAGCGCACGATGCCGTTCTGATGGATGAGGATGGCCGCCGGCGAATGCTCCACGAGGGTTCGATAGCGCTCCTCGCTTTCCTTTAGTTTTACGTGGGCTTCGTGCAGGCGAAAGGCCATGCGGATGGATGCCAGAAGCACGACATCACCGGAGTTCTTCACGACATAGCCGTACGAGGTGATTGCGTCGGTCCTTTCGACAAGCTACTTTTCGGTATGA